>PWYO01000185.1 GCA_003567835.1 Actinomycetota bacterium
GACCGGCCTGTCTTCCAATCTGGCTCTTGTTCCTGTGCCCCTTTGTACCGTGCTTTCCAGGATCTCAATGGCCCGGTAAGCATTGATGGCAGAAATGACTTCGGTACCCTGCGGTTCATGTTCCTCTAAGACCACGCCATTGCGGTCTACCACGCGCAGCACAGCAACAGGGTCATTTCTAACCCCGTAGTTGGCAATGGTGGCAAAAGAAACGCAGATCTCCAATGGGGATACGCCAATCTCAAGTCCGCCCAGGCCCACTGCCGGATATGGCTGCAAGGGGGTGGTAATGCCCATTTCCTTGGCAATATCCACCATCTCTTGGGCCCCCACCCTTTGAATCAGCTGGGCATACACCACATTTACCGAACTTACTGTGGCATCGATGATAGACATTTCGCTGGTCTCATAATTGGTACCCATATAATTGGATACTTCCCATGGTTCACTTCCCACCATGTCAAATATGACCGGCCCGTTGGGATTGAAGGTGGTAAGAGGACTTATGCCCTGATCCAGGGCGGCCATGAGGGCAAAGATCTTAAACACAGAGCCCGGCTGCCTTCTGGCCTGGGTAGCCAGGTTGAATTTCATTTCATTAAAATCTTTTCCGCCCACCAAAGCCTTGATATAACCGTTTTCCGGGTCCATGGCTACCAGCGCCCCGGCAGGGTCTTCGGGGTCAAAAAGGATTTCATCGATGGCCTCCTCTGCGGCGGTCTGCATCTTGCGGTCCAGAGTGGTGTAAATTTCAAGGCCTCCCCTGAATACTTTACTTGCTCCATATTTTTCAATAAGTTCCTGTTTGACATATTCGACAAAATAAGGGGCAAAATACATCTCTTCTTCTTCCTGGGGCCGCCGGGTTAAGATGGGCCGGTTGATGGCCCGTTCATATTCTTCCTGGTCAATATAATTGAGTTCCAGCATCTTGTACAAAACGGTATTTCTTCTTCCCAGCACCCAGTCTTCGTCGATATAGGGGGTCCTGCCCGGGTCACTGATCAGTCCCGCCAGCAGCGCAGCTTCTTCCAGGTTGATGTTTTCCACATCCTTGTCAAAGTAGACATTGGATGCAGCCTGAACCCCATATGCGCCTTCGCCAAAATACACAGTATTCAGGTACATCTCCAACACCTGCTCCTTGCTATAATTCTGTTCAAGCTGGTAGGCAAGCACGGCTTCCCTGATTTTACGATCATAGGTAATCTCATATTTTTCCTCAGGGATATAGAGATTTCTTATGACCTGTTGGGAAATGGTGCTTGCTCCCTGAACGATCTGGCCGGTCTGAAGGTTTATAAGGAAGGCCCTTACGATGGCTTCTAGGTCCACGCCGTCATGCTTGAAGAACCTCTCATCTTCAATGGCCACCACTGCATTTCTCAATTTTTCAGGCATCCTATCCAGGGACACAGATTCTCTGTTTTCCTCAGCATGGAAAGTGGCGATTAGTGTACCGTCCGCAGCGTAAATTCTGGACGTATGTGATTTTTCAGCAGGATCATACTCACTTAGGTCTGGAAGTCCGGACATGAAATCATTGATGATCGTGGTTACAGCCACCGATATGCCGCTAAAAGCTGTAATAAACACGATGATAGAAATCAAAAACAGGGAGACGAGCACAATGGCGACTTTAATGCCCGGCCTGCTTCGTTTATGTTTTTTTCTTAATCTTGACATCTCTTTTATATTTGATTGTTATTTTAATATTGCATTCTATTATCAGCACCAAAGAAAATCAACTATAAATTATTGAGTGAATCATTTCCCAGAATGGGCCCAGGTCAATCATAGGATTTTTCTTACCTGCCTATTATTTTAAAGCAAAGGATGGCAGAAATCAAAAGGCCAATGGACATATTATATTGCATTATTGCAAATAATTGCATACAATACATATGTTCACAATGTTTATGGTGGTCTTTATGGTTTATGTCAATACCAAAAGCATGCTTTTAAAAGCCGGTCAGGAACAATATGTGGTTGGCGCTTTCAATATTGTCAATCATACCTCTATGGTATCGGTGGTGGAGGCTGCGGCAGAAGAAAAGTCTCCGGCAATTATTCAGACTTCTACCAAGACTGTTGCGGCCATGGGGTACAAGGTGCTGGTTGATTTGGCCAAGGATTTGGCTGCAGAAACAGATGTGCCCATAGCTCTGAATCTGGACCATGGGACTGATATACAGGTTATAGAAAGCTGCATACAGCATGGCTGGAGTTCGGTTATGGTCGATGGTTCGTCGCTGCCCTATGATCAAAACGTAGAAATGACTGCCAAAGTGGTGCGTATGGCCCATAGAAAAGGGGTCACTGTAGAAGGCGAACTGGGCCATATCGGAGGCACCGAGGAAGATATTCAAGTGGGGCAGGAGGATGTGGTATTAACCGATCCCCAAAAAGCAATTGACTTTTACCAAAAGACCAAAGTTGATTCCCTGGCCGTGGCCATAGGCACCGCCCACGGGCTTTACAAGGGAGAGCCAAAGCTTGATTACCATCGCCTGGCTGCTATTGTAAACAAAGCAAAAATCCCCATAGTCATCCACGGCTGCTCAGGTCTGAGCAATGAAGTTTTGGCAAAAATCCGGGCATGCGGGGCTGCCAAGATGAATATATCCACGGAGATCAAGCACAAATATATTGACGCTTGTGATATTTATATCAGGCAGCATCCCCAGGAATATGAACCGGTCAAAAAGATTGCCTTCGTAAAGGAAGAGGTCAAGCAACTGGTTAAAGCCTATATCAAAATTTTTGGCAGCGCAAATAAGGCCTAGGAGGACGGGCAAAGGCAATGGATGATCAGCCAAAATACGCATGTGACCTGCATTGTCACACAACCCGCTCTGATGGAAATGACAGCCCCAAGGAGCTGATTGTAAAAGCTTCTGATCTGGGTCTGAAGGCATTGGGCATGGTGGATCATGACACCGGCCCGGCTCGATATATAACACAGGGAGGCAAAAACATGCCCATAAAGTCGTTTGCAGCAGCCAGAGGGCTTGCTCTGGTACTGGGTGATGAGTTTTCTTGTGACAGTTCTGTTGATGATGTACATATCATTGGTTATGAGCTTGACTGGTCTTCTGATGAAATAAAAAAAGAAGTAATGCGGGCAAAGCAGAGCAAAGCTGACGCCTACCGCAAGCTCTGCGAGGTGCTTACCCGGAAAGGCATGCCCATCGATTACCAGAAAGACATCCTGCAATACCAAGATGCGCAAGGGAATATGCATTGGCGCCAGCCTGAGGAAGTGGAAAGGAAACAGATCTTTGAAGCCATGGCCAAAAAAGGGTATGCCCAAACCTGGGACCAGGCGAAACTCCTGGTCAGGGAAGATCCCCGGCTGAATGTAAGGCGAGAAAAAATTAGCCCCCTTCAAGCGCTGGATGTGATACAATCCTGCGGGGGCTTGTCGGTGCTTGCCCATCCCTACCTGATTGATGAACAGGTAGATTCCCAGGTAATGGGAAAAGTATGCCGGGATGCCTACATCAGCCGCCTTATAGAAGCGGGCCTTGACGGCATAGAATCCTGCTATACCTACCACAAAACCACCTATAAGGGCGATAAGAGTCAAACCCAGATCCAAAAAGAGGTAGAGCAGGCCTACAGGGGAAGGGTGCAATTTTTTACCGGTGGTTCAGATTATCATAATGATGCCAAAAAAGGTGCAACAAATCCCAGGAAGCTGGGAGAGGCCGGGATCCGTTTCTGTCAGTTCAAACAGATATTTTACCAAACATAGAGAGGCAAAGTCATGCGCAAGATTTATGTAGGTGCTTCATGGAAAATGAATAAAACCGTATCCCAGAGTATAGGATACATCCAAAAGCTCCAGAAAAAAATGGAAACTGATTTTAATGGCTGTTTTGATGTGGTGGTCTTTGTGCTGCCCACCTATTTGGCTTTGGATGCTTTTTCCAAGGCAGTGACCCACCCGAATCTTAAGTATGGGGCACAAAATTGTTTTTGGGAGGATGAAGGGGCTTATACCGGCGAGGTGAGCCCGATGCACCTCAAAGATCTGGGATGCTGTTTTGCCGAGTTGGGCCACCCTGAAAGGAGACGCATATTAAAAGAGGATAACCGCATGATTTCTAAAAAAATTAAAGCTTGCCTCCGTAACCGCCTTATGCCCATTGTCTGCATCGGGGAGGTAGACAGACCCCAAAAAATAACCGAGGCCCAGGCTTTTTTAAAAAACCAGCTGGACCAGCTGCTGGAAGGGCTGGACAGCAGTCAGGCGCAGAAAGTGATTTTGGCCTATGAGCCGGTTTGGGCCATAGGGGCCAAGCAGGCAGCCACCCCAGAGCATGTAAAGGAGGTTCTCTCTTTTATAAGGGAATACCTGTCGGGCTGTTTTGATCCGCAAACAGGACGTACATCCACTATTATATATGGGGGTGCGGTGCAAAAAGAAGGCGCAGGGCAGCTGTTGGCTATTCCCGAAAATAATGGTATTTTTATAGGCAGGGCTTCGCTGGATGTCAACCTGTTTTATGATATGGCGGAAATAGCCCTTAAGGTTGCAAAGCAAAAAAAGAGGTAAGGAAAAGCAATGCAGAGATTATCTAAAAAAGAGCTTTTGGCTCTACATCAAAAGTCCTATGCGATGCGGACTGACATATTGAAAATGATGCGTTTTGGTGAAGGACATATAGGGGGCGCATTCTCTAGTTTGGATATCATTACTGTGCTCTACAATAAAATACTCAGGCATGATCCCCGGAAGCCAAAATGGGAAGACCGGGACCGGTTTATCCTTTCCGCCGGACATAAATGTTTGGCTTTGTATGCGGTTTTGGCCGACCAGGGTTATTTTGATAAAGAGATTCTCTGGACTTACAATACTTTGGACACCCGGGTGCCCATGCATCCTGATGAAAAAGTGCTGCCGGGCATTGAATTTCCCACCGGTTCCTTGGGGCACGGCCTTCCTGTGGCCAATGGCATGGCCCTTGCCGGAAAACTTGATCAGAAAGACTACCGGGTTTTTGTGGTACTGGGTGATGGAGAATGTGCGGAAGGCAGCATATGGGAAGCAGTGATGGCTGCAAGCCACCATAAACTGGATAATGTGACTGCAATTGTTGACCGCAACGGCCTTCAAGTCAATGGAAGGACCGCTGATATTATGGATACCTCCCCTTTTGAGAAAAAATTTGAAGCTTTTGGCTGGGCGGTAAAAACCATAAACGGGCATGATTTTAATGCCATATACCAAACCCTTCGAAACGTCCCCTTTGAAAAGGAAAAACCTTCTGCGGTAATCGCAGATACCATCAAATGCAAGGGCCTTGACTTTGCGGAAGACCAGTTTGATTACCATCACTGGCATTGTGAGCCGGAAAAAATTGATGAGGCTATTGTTTGTGTGGACAGAAAAAAAAGAGAAGAGGGGGCCAACATTGGATAACCAAAATACCGTATATGAAAATCCTAGAAAAATTATAGCAGATGCCCTGGTGGATTTAGGCCGGCAGGATGAGCGTGTGGTTTATGTATCCTGTGACTCTTCTTTGGGGGCTGCCGGCGGGCCTTTTAACCAAACATTTCCCAAACGCCACTTTGAGTTTGGCATTCAGGAACAGAATGCCATGGGGGAAGCGGCAGGCCTGGCTGCCAGCGGAAAGATCTCCTTTATTGCCGCCTATGTCCCTTTTGCCGCATTCAGGTGTTTTGAACAGATCAGGGATGATGTCTGCAAGACCAGGCTCAATGTCAATATTATGGGCAATAATTGCGGTTTTTCTGTAGGTCCTCTGGGACCCACCCATGTGGTCGTAGAAGATGTGGGGGTTATAGGCTCTGTGCCCAATATCACCATTCTATCTCCTGCCGATGGGCCCCAATACCGGGAGGCTGTTTTTAAAGCTGCCCAGCTGGACGGTCCTGTATATTTGCGGGTTCACCGCCAGAAAGCAAGAAGGATTTACGAAGACGATTACCGGTTAACAATCGGCAAAGGCGACCTTCTTTTGGAGGGCAGCGATGTGACTGTGGTTGCTGCTTCTACCATGGTAGCCAATGCCCTGGATGCTGCCCGTATGCTAAAGACCAAGGGGATTGGCGCAGAAGTGATTAATATGGCCACTCTCAAGCCCATAGACAGCCAGCTGATTTTGGCCTCCAGCGCCAAGACCAAAAAAGTGGTGACGGTTGAAGAGCATAGCACAGTCAATGGCCTGGGCAGTGCAGTGGCCAATGTGCTGGCCACCCAGGGGCCGGCATTGCTAAAAAAAATAGGCATAGATGACCATTTTGCAGTAGTGGGGGAATGGGCCCAGCTCATAGACTATTACGGGCTTACCCCTGAAAAGATTGCCCAAAGCATAGAGAATTTTTTAAATACGTAGGAGGTTTTTATGAACATTGCCATCGGTTGTGACCAGAATGCAAAGGATCGGATGCAGGATCTGGTAGAGGTTCTGGAGCAAAAGAAAATAGACTATAAGGTTTTTGATGCTGCCGGAGATTATCCGGATGTGGCCAAAGCAGTATGTGAAGCCCTCCAGGAAGGCCGTTTTGATCGGGGTGTGCTGGTATGCGGAACGGGTATAGGCATGGCCATATGCGCCAACAAGTTTAAAGGTATTCGAGGTGCAGTATGCCATGATTTGTATTCAGCACAAAGGTCCATACTTTCCAATGACTGCCAGGTCATTGCCATGGGCTCATTTATCGTGGGCACCAAGCTGGCCCAGGAGATTTTAAAGGTATGGCTGGATATCCAAAGGACCGGAGGTACGGTAAGTAAAGTCAAAAAGATTGAACAATTAGAACAATAATGCTATGACCTATGATATAAAACTGATGGTAAAAGTAGCAAGCCTCTACTACCGGGACGGCTTGACCCAGGAAGATATATCCAAAAAGCTCAAAATCTCCAAATATCAGGTAAACCGGATCCTGAAGCGGGCGGCAGCCACCGGCGTGGTCCAGATTAATATCATCGACCCCACCAAAGGTATATCCAGTCTGGAAGATAAACTGGAAAAGAAGTTTGGGTTAAAAAGAGTCATTGTGGTTGAAAACAGCGGCCTTTCAGAAATTGAATTGAAATCAAAACTGGGACAAGCTGCTGCCAACTATCTTTTAGAGATCATAAAAGATGGCGATATCCTGGGTGTCGCCTGGGGGACCACTGTAAATGAAGTCATAAACCACCTGCCCTCCAAAGTAAACAAGAAAGTAGAGGTGGTCCAGATTACTGGAGGCATACATAAGCTGTCGGTGAACTTAAATTGCCATGATATCGCCCGCAGGCTCGCTTCCCGGTTTGGAGTAGAGCCCCACCTTTTGTATGCTCCGGCCATAGTAGACTCCAAGGAAAGCCGGGGGCTTTTTTTAAATGAGTCAGCCATTAAAAAAACCACGCAATATTTTGACAGAATCAGCATTGCTCTGGTAGGTATCGGAGCCCTTTATCCCCAAATGATTTCAACCCTGATAAAAACGGGGCATATCAATAAAAAAGACTTACAATCCCTCCAGAAAGCGGGGGCCATGGGGGATGTTTTTTCACATTTTTTTGACATCAATGGCCGAATCTGTGACAGCAGCCTTTCCGGCCGCCTGATTGCCATGCCGGTCCAGTCTTTATTGAAAGTGCCTTATTCCATTGGCGTGGCCGGAGGGAAATTGAAATCAGATGCCATATTCGGGGCTTTAAAAGGAAAGCTCATCAATATATTGGTTACTGACAGCATAGCTGCAGAATGTATACTCAAAAAAGACTAGTTTTATTTAGTTGCATTTATGCAATAATTTGCATATAATAATCAATTGGAAATTTCAAAAGGATAGGAGTACATATGTCTAAATTGCGAAAGAAAGACAAAATCAGCATGCTGAGAACCCTGCTTACCATCAGGCGGTTTGAGGAAAAGACCATTCAGCTTTATCAGACCGCAAAGATATGGGGGTACCTGCATCCCTATTTGGGGCAGGAAGCGGTTGCTGTGGGATCTTGCCAGGCGATTGATAAAGATGATTATATTGTATCCACCCACCGTGGGCACGGCCACTGTATTGCCAAAGGGGGAGATCTTAACAAGATGATGGCTGAACTTCTGGGAAAGAAGACTGGCTACTGCAAAGGGCGCGGCGGTTCAATGCATATTGCAGATACAGAGTTAGGCATTCTTGGCGCAAATGGTATTGTGGGAGGGGGGATCCCAATTTCTGTTGGTGCTGGGTTTGGCTGCAAATTTGATAAAAAGGGAAGAGTGACCATATGCTATTTTGGTGACGGTGCTGCAAACAACGGTGTATTTCATGAATCTTTGAATATGGCATCCATATTTAAGCTGCCGGTTATCTATATCTGTGAAAACAACCTTTACGGCATATCCATGTGCTCTGAAGACTCCGTGGCATGTGAAAATATCGGAGATAGGGCAAGTGCTTATGCCATGCCCGGAGATATTGTTGACGGGTCCGATCCCGAAGAGGTGTATGATTCTGTCTCAAAAGCTGTAGAACTTGCCAGAAAAGGCAAAGGGCCTTCACTGATTGAAGCAAAAGCATATCGTTTTACGGGTCATCACCCCAATGATCCTGCTGAATACAGGGACAAACAGGAAGTTGATTACCATAAAGGGGAAAAGGATCCCTTAAAAAATTATTCAAAAAAACTGATTGACCAAAAGGTGGTTAGCAAGAAGGAATATGCGGATATGGAAAAAGAAATCCAAAATTTAGTGGACCAGTCTGTTGATTTTGCTGAAAAAAGCCCTGAACCTGAACTGGACAAGTTTTTAGAAGAAGTGAAGCATATTTAACAAAGATTGTGTTTTAAACCATAGGAAAGGAAAATGATGAGACAAATTGAATATAGAGAAGCTTTAAGAGAAGCAGTCACCGAAGAGATGGACCGAGACCAGAAAGTGTTTCTTATTGGTGAAGATATTGGGGTATACGGCGGCGCTTTTCGGGTATACAAGGGGCTTTTGGACAAATATGGTCCGGATCGGGTGGTAAACACACCCATTTCAGA
>PWYO01000218.1 GCA_003567835.1 Actinomycetota bacterium
CCGGCCTTTTATGCATCATTTTATAAGCTGGCTGAAATCCCACGGCATAGAAGACATCATTTTTTCCATGGGCTATCTTCCTTCCATCTTCGAACAGTATTTTGGAAACGGGTCCAAATTTGGGGTCGATATCACCTATGTGGTGGAAAGCCGGCCCCTGGGCACCTGCGGCGCGGTCAAGAATGCGCAAAAGCATTTGGACGACCAGGCGTTTATGGTGTTCAACGGGGATATCCTTACTTCCCTGGACCTTACGGCCATGGCTGCCTACCATAAACAGAAACAATCAGATATCACCATTGCCCTTACCCCTGTAGAGGACCCTACCGCTTATGGGCTGGTGCCCACCGATGCCCAGGGCCGGGTTACTGAATTTTTGGAAAAACCCAGTGAAGAGGAAATTACCACCAACCTTATTAATGCGGGTACCTATATCATTGAGCCCCAGGTCATGGCATTGGCCCCTTTTGGGGAAAATTATTCCTTTGAAAGGGGGCTTTTTCCCCAGGCCCTTGAAAAGGGGCATAAGATCTATGGTTACCGTTCCCAGGACTACTGGCTGGATGTGGGCACCCCCCAAAAATATTTGGCCGCCCATCACGACATACTGCGCAAAAAAGTCGCTTTCAGCTTCCCCTACAAGCAGGCCGGCCATGATCTTTATATTGGACCTAAGACAAAATATGAGCAGGCAAATTTTTCCTCGGGGCCGGTGGTGGTGGGCCAGGGCACGGTCATTGAGCCCGGGGCCAAAATCCATCCCCTGACGGTGATTGGGGACCACTGCTATATCAGCGCAGGGGCCGAGATTGGGGGCAGTGTGCTGTTTAACCAGTGCCGCATCTTAAAAGATTCGGTAATCAGGGATTCCATCCTTTCCAAAAATGTCAAAGTGGATGAGAATGTGCGCATAGAAGGCCTTTCGCTGATCGGGGACAACAGTGTCATTGGAAAAGACAATATACTAAAAAACGGCATTAAAATCAGTATCAATTCCAGGATACAGTCAGGCCAGATACAATTTTAAAAAAAGAGGTAAGAGGTGAACAAATTGAAAGCATTGATTACGGGCATTACCGGCCAAGACGGTTCCTATTTGGCAGAATTTCTGCTGGAGAAAGGATATGATGTATACGGGATGATCAGGCGGTCATCGGTAGAAAACCTGTACCGCATAGAGCATATCAAGGACAAAATTAATTTTGTGCAGGCTGACCTTTTGGACCAGCTTTCCATTGTCAATGCGGTAAGGGAAGCATGTCCTGATGAAATCTACAATCTGGCGGCGATGTCTTTTGTGCCTACCTCCTGGAAGCAGCCGGTTTTAACCGGTGAGTTCACCGCCCTGGGGGTTACCAGGATGATGGAAGCCATCCGGCACATCAACAAGGATATAAAATTTTACCAGGCTTCAAGCTCGGAGATGTTTGGGAAAGTCAGGGAAGTGCCCCAGAATGAGCAGACCCCTTTCTATCCCCGCAGCCCCTACGGGGTGGCCAAGGCCTACGGCCACTATATTACCGTAAACTACCGGGAAAGCTATGATCTGTTTGCCTGCTGCGGCATTCTGTTTAACCATGAATCGCCCCGGCGGGGCCTGGAGTTTGTGACCAAGAAGGTCACCGACGGGGTAGCCCGCATCAAACTGGGGCTGGAAGATGCCCTGTATTTGGGCAACCTGGATTCCAAAAGGGACTGGGGATATGCCCGGGATTATATTGAGGCCATGTGGCTGATGCTCCAGCAGGACAGTCCCCAGGATTTTGTGGTATCCACAGACCAGACCCATACCGTAAAAGAATGGGTCCAGGCTGCTTTCAGCTGTTTGGATCTGGACTGGGAAAAATATGTAAAAATTGATGAACGGTTTATGCGTCCTGCTGAAGTGGACCTTCTGGTGGGCGATTCCGCCAAAGCCAGAAAACATTTGGGATGGAAGCCCAAAGTGAATTTCAAGCAGCTGGTGGAGATTATGGTGGCCCATGATTATGACCGGCTAAAAAAACTGGTATAGGGGCGCAGTATGGCACATACAAACATGATTCGATTCGGCACCGACGGCTGGCGGGGGATTATTGCCCGCGATTTTACTTTTGAAAATGTAGGCAGGGTTACCCGGGGTGTGGCCGATTACCTCAAGGGCAGACAAGGGGCCAAAAAGGAAAGGCCCCGGGTGCTCATAGGCTATGATTCAAGGTTTCTCTCTGCCCAGTTTGCCCGGCATGCAGCCAGGGTTCTGGCCGGGGCGGGTATGCAGGCGGTGGTCTCCAGCGGGGAGATTCCCACCCCGGTGCTTTCTTCGGCGGTGGTTACCCTCAAGGCAGACCTGGGGGTTATGATTACTGCCAGCCACAACCCCTATTATTATAATGGATACAAAATCAAGGCCCCGTTTGGAGGCTCAGCACCCATGGATATGGTGGCAGATATCCAGCAGGCGGTCAACCGGGCCCCGGATGAAGGACCCCAAAACGGAAGCGATGCTGCCTTTGAGACCAAGGATTTTCTTCCCGCCTACCGGAAAAGGATATTTGCACTCATAGACCGCAAGGCAGCGGCAAACCAGGGTTTGCGCCTGCTGGTGGACCCCATGTACGGGGCGGGCCGAGGCTTGTGTAAGCAGATGATAGCCGAGCTCAAACCCCAGAAGGTTGAGGAAATACACGGCGAAGCCAATCCCGGGTTTGGGAACATCAACCCCGAACCCATTGAGGACAATTTGGCAGAAGCGGCCCAGGCGGTGCAGGCCAGGGGGATGGATATGGCCATCTGCCTGGACGGTGATGCAGACCGTATCGGGGCCCTGGACAGCAGGGGCGGTTATATCAGCAGCCACCATATTTTTGCGGTTCTGCTCTGGCATCTGGCCCGGGACAAAAAGCTGAAGGGAAGGGTGGTAAAAACGGTGTCCACCTCTTCGGTGATAGACCGTATTTGCAAAAAATATGCCCTGCCGCTTACCACCACCCCCATCGGCTTTAAATATATTGCAGAACAGATCCTTCAAGGGGATGTGATTATGGGTGGGGAAGAAAGCGGGGGCCTTTGGTGTTACGGCAATATCCCCGAGCGGGACGGCATGCTCATGGGCTTAAAGCTTGTGGAGATTTGTGCCCGGCAGGGCAAACCCATCCACAAGATCCTGGAAAGCCTTTATGCAGCATTCGGCCCCTTTACCTACAGCAGGGCAGATTATCAGATTACCGAAACACAGAAGGAGAAGCTCATTGGGGTACTGGAAGCTTCCCTGCCTGCGCCATTGCAGGATTTGGGCATAAAAGAAGTGGTAAAAATCGACGGTTATAAATATATAACCCCTGAGGGAGGCTGGGTGATGATCCGGCCTTCAGGCACCGAAGCGGTGGTCAGGGTTTATGCCGAAAGTGACAGCCAGGCCAAACGAGACCGCCTTTTGGGCCTTGGCAAAAAAGTAATTGATGGCATAATGCCGTAAAAATTTGTAGTATTAGATAAAATGAAAGTAAGGAGAAGAGGCTATGGAAAAACTGGATGATCCGCAGCAGATCGCGCAGCTGGATCCCCAGGGCATGCTCCAAGTGGAAGAGGCGTTTTATACGCAGCTGGTCCAGGCCAGAGAGATTGCCCAATCCGTGGACCTGAGCAAGATCAGCGGAAAAAAATATGCGGGTGTGGTGTTTACCGGGATGGGCGGATCGGGCTTTGCCGGAGACATCATCAAGTCTTTAATCGAACATTCTGTCCATATATTTACCGAATCTGTAAAGGGCTACAGGCTGCCTGGGTATGTAAACAAGGACTGGCTGGTGGTGGCGGTAAGCTATTCGGGAAATACCCAGGAGACCGTAGCCTGCATTGAGCAGGCAGTCAAACTGGGGGCCACCATACTGGCGGTTACCTCAGGGGGCAGGCTGGCCCAAATTGCCCAGGACCATGATTGTGCAGTGATCAAGGTCCCCTCGGGTTTCCAGCCCCGGGGCGCCATCGGTTTTCTTTTTTTGCCTACACTGCTGGCCTTAAAAAAACTGGGTATTGTCCACATGGATTTGGTGGACATAAACGAAGGCCTGGATGCGGTAAAAAATCTTTCTGCCCGGCTCAGCCGGAAGGTGCCCACCGGAAAAAACTTTGCCAAACAGCTTGCCTGTGCCATTGGGGACCGGCTTCCGGTGATTTACGGAACCCAAGGCTATCTGCGCTGCATCGCCTATCGGTGGAAATGTGAA
This sequence comes from Actinomycetota bacterium, assembly GCA_003567835.1. Classification (GTDB taxonomy): domain Bacteria; phylum Actinomycetota; class Humimicrobiia; order Humimicrobiales; family Humimicrobiaceae; genus Halolacustris; species Halolacustris primus. The sequence goes on from PWYO01000218.1 coordinate 4,206, forward strand.
ATCAATGAAAATGCCAAGACACCCTGCTTCTGGGCCCATTTTCCGGAGCTTAACCACAATGAGACGGTGGGCTGGGAGCGGCTGGCTTCGGTTACCAGAAACTTCGTGCTCATCATTTTAAGGGAGCAGGATGAACCGCCCAGCATCAAAACCCGTATTGATACCACCATCTCTTTGATCAGGGAAAACCTGGGGCAGGTCATTGAAGTGCCCGTTGAAGGAAGATCGTTGTTTTGCAGGGCGGTTACCGCCCTTTATCTGGGGGATATTGCCAGCGTATACCTGGCCCTCCTATCCGGCGTGGACCCTACTCCGGTGGAAAAAATTGAAAAATTGAAACAAGAGCTTGCAAAGCTTGACCAATCTTAGAAAGGAACCGCATAATGGAATATGATGTAAAAGACCTCAGCTTGGCTGCCGATGGAAAAAACAAAATCGAATGGGCAGGAAAGGACATGCCTGTGCTGGAAGGCATCAGGGATGAGCTTGCCCGAGAGGGCAGCCTCAAAGGGGCCAGGATTGCCGCCTGCCTGCATGTTACCAGTGAAACGGCCAACCTGATGATTGCCTTAAAAGGCGGCGGGGCCAAGGTTGCCCTTTGCGCATCCAACCCCTTAAGCACCCAAGACGATGTTGCTGCTTCTTTGGTCAAGGATTACGGCATATCCGTTTTTGCCATCAAAGGGGAGGACAATGACACCTATTACAGGCATATAAACAGCGCCTTGGACACCAAGCCCCAGATTTCCATGGATGACGGAGCCGATGTGGTTTCCTGCCTGCACAGTGAAAGGAAAGTTCTTCTAGAAGGGATGATGGGCGGCACCGAAGAGACCACCACCGGGGTAATCCGTTTAAAAAGCATGGAAAAAAACAAGGTCTTGGGCTATCCCATTATTGCGGTCAATGATGCTTTGACCAAGCACCTTTTCGATAACCGCTACGGAACCGGCCAGAGCACCATCGACGGGATCCTGCGGGCCACCAATATGCTCCTGGCAGGCAAAAAGTTTGTGGTGGTGGGCTACGGCTGGTGCGGCAAGGGCGTGGCCATGCGGGCCAAAGGCATGGGCGCTTCGGTCATTGTGCTGGAGGTGGACCCCCTGAGGGCTCTGGAAGCCAAGATGGATGGTTTTGAGGTCATGTCCAATGTGGAAGCGGCCAAAGTGGGGGAGGTCTTTCTGTCGGTGACCGGCAACAAGCATGTCATCGGGGAGCCCATTCTGGCCAACTGCAAAGACCGGACAGTGGTGGCCAATTCAGGCCATTTTGATATTGAAATAGACCTGGATTACCTCAGGGAAAACAGCATCTCGGAAAGGGTGGTACGGCCTTTTGTCACCGAATATTTGATGAGCGACAAAAGAAGAATTTATGTGCTTGCCCAGGGCAGGCTGGTGAACCTCAGCGCTGCCGAAGGCCATCCTGCGAGCGTGATGGATATGAGTTTTGCCAACCAGGCATTAAGCGCCAAACATATTTTTGAGCATGCAGACAAGTTGGAGAAAAAGGTCTATGCAGTGCCCCAGGACATAGACGAGCATATTGCCGAAATCAAGCTGGGCACCATGGGCATAGAAATTGATAAGCTAACCCCTGAACAAGAGGAGTATTTAAACGCATGGCAGATGGGAACCTAACCCTAAAATGGGAAGAGGGCTGCCTGGTGCTCATTGACCAGAGAAAGCTTCCTCTCACCGAATCATATGTGCGCTGCTGCGATGAAAAAAGTGTGGCCCGGGCCATCAGGGATATGGTGGTGCGGGGCGCGCCGGCCATTGGGGTCTGCGCAGCCTACGGGCTGGCTCTGGCTGCAAAAAATTATCAGGGCCGGAGCAAGGATGAGTTTCTTTCCGTCATCAGGAAGGCAGCCAGCCTGCTTTCCCAGGCCAGGCCTACTGCGGTGAACCTTTTCTGGGCCCTGGACAGGATGGAAGTTTTGGTGGACCAAAATATCCAGGCCCCTGTTGCCAAAATCCAGGCCCTGCTGGAGGCAGAGGCCAAAAAAATGGAAGCCGAAGATGTGCACATCAATAGGCAAATTGGTAAAAACGGGGCAGAGGCCCTGGCAGCCTGCCCAAAAGAAAAACTGCAATTGCTCACCCACTGCAATGCCGGGGCACTGGCTACTGCAGGTTACGGGACCGCCCTGGGGGTGGTGCGCAGCCTGCATGCCCAGCATAGGGTAAAAAAAGTCTTTGTTGATGAGACCAGGCCTTATCTGCAAGGGGCCAGGCTTACTGCCTGGGAGCTGTACAAAGAAGGCATCCCGGCATGGGTGATTACCGACAATATGGCTGCCCATTTTATGTCCCTGGGCAAAATAGACGCGGTGGTGGTGGGCGCAGACCGGATTGCCAAAAACGGGGATACCGCCAATAAAATCGGGACCCTGGGGCTATCGGTTTTGGCCCGAAATTGGGAGATTCCCTTTTTTGTGGCCGCACCGCTTTCCACACTGGATGGCGCACTTTGCCATGGAAAAGATATCCCCATCGAGCAGAGGGACCCAAGAGAGGTAAGAGAGGTGATGGGCAAAACCATTATACCCGATTCCATACAGGTCAAAAATCCTTCTTTTGATGTGACCGGGCATGCAGATATTACGGGGATTATTACCGAGGCCGGCGTGGCCTATCCCCCTTATGAAAAAACCATTGATAAGCTGAAAGGGAGTTGATATATATGACGGACAAAAAAAAGGCAATGGTGCTGGCTGCAGGGCTGGGAACCCGCCTGCGGCCTTTAACCGACATGATTTCCAAACCCATGGCCCCCATTGTCAATAAGCCGGTTATGGAGCATATTATAGAGCTTTTGGCCAAATACGGCTACAAGGATATTGTGTGCAACCTGCACTGGTACCCCGAAGTGATCAAAGATTATTTTGGGGACGGCTCCAAATGGGGGGTCAATTTGGTCTACTCCTTTGAACAGGAACTGCTGGGCACTGCCGGCGGGGTAAAAAAGGTGGAAAACTTTTTTGAAGGAGAGCCTTTTTTGGTCATAAGCGGCGATGCCTTAACCGATATTGACCTGGGGAAAGCCTACCAGTTTCATAAAAAGAAGAAGGGCATCTGCAGTATGGTGCTTACCCGGGTGGAGGACACCTCCCAATACGGGGTGGTGCTCTTGGATGAAAACAAGCGCATTTACGGTTTTCAGGAAAAGCCCTTGAGCGGAGAGGCCAAATCGGATTTGGCCAATAGCGGCATCTACTTTTTTGAGCCGGAAATCTTTGACCATATGCCCCCAGCAGGCCAGTTTTATGATTTCGGCAAGAATCTTTTTCCCGACCTGTTAAACAAAGAAATCCCTTATTATGGGCATACCCATGCCCAATACTGGAATGATGTGGGAACCCTTGATGAATACCAGCAGGGAAATTTTGATGCGGTGGAAGGCAAGGTTCAGGTTCAAATCCCCGGAAAACAAATCAAGGAAGGGGTATGGGTCGGAAAAAACTGCAAGGTGGAAAAAGATGTGATCATCATCCCTCCGGTGTGCATGGGCAACAATTGCACCATTAAAAAGGAAGCCAAGCTTTTTGGGCCCATCATACTGGGAGACGGCACGGTCGTAGACCAGAGGGCGGTGCTTTACCGGGGCATTAAATGGGGCAGCGGATATATTGGCAAGGATTCGTCTCTCATTGGCGCCATCATCGGCTATGATGCCAAAATAAAGGACAAGGTATCTGTGCTGGAACGGGCGGTAATCGGGTCCAAGAGCATTATTGAGGACGGCATCATCATCCACCCCAGTGTTAAGATTATGTCCAATGAGGTGATCAATATCGATCGGTTAAATGAGCAGAACCAGGAAAAATAAGTATTTGGTGGATATAAGGAATCATCTTCTAGAAGCTTTAAAAGATGTTCTCATACCCCCTGCCTGCCCGGTATGCCGAAAACCAAGCAGTGCGCCTGTCTGCACCCAGTGCATGCAGGCCATTGAAGTGGTGGGCGGAAAACTTTGCCCTAGATGCGGAACCAGCGGGCAAGGGGAAACCTGCACAAATTGCCGCAGCAGCGAACTTTATTATTACCAGGCCAGGCATTTTGCCTATTATGCCAAGACCATCAAGGTTTTGGTCTTGCGCTATAAAAAGCAGGGGATGCACACCCTGGCCGGCCTGCTTGCCCGTTTTTTGGAGATTTGCTATAACAGCCATTACAGCGCAGCCCCCATCCATTATCTGGACGGTCTGCCTTCGGTGCCTATGGCCAGGATTTGCAGGTGCCTTGAAAGTAATCTCAAAATACCGTATGCTAATAACTTTAAAAAGATTGGGCCTGCAGCCAAGCAAAAATTTTTGAGCGCCCAGGATCGGCGCCTGAATCCCCAAGGGGCATACAAGGTTGCCCGCAGCCTGAAGTTTGCAGGCAAAAATCTTTTGCTGGTAGACGATATTTTTACCACCGGCAGTACGTTGAATTGCTTGGCCCGGCTGGCCAAAAGGGCCGGTGCGGACAAGGTATATCTGCTTACTTTGGCCAGAGGAGTATAAGGCGATGGACAAACTGGAAGGTACGGTGAAATGGTTTTCACCGGAAAAAGGCTTCGGCTTTGTGGTTGGCAAAAAGAGCGGCGCTTTTTTTGTGCACCACAGCGCCATTTGCGGAAATGGTTTTAAGAGTTTGACATCAGGCCAAAAAATACGGTTTGAGGCTGGCTGTGATGCGCGGGGCCCTGTGGCAGTGAATGTGCAGATTATCAATCATTAA
>PWYO01000171.1 GCA_003567835.1 Actinomycetota bacterium
AACTTTCCCTCCTGGTGTGCTGCTTATATCAAGATCATACTCTTGATTTATTGTTTCGAAATTAGCGGTAATGGAGTATTCGCCCAGCATTTCAATGGTGGTTGAAGCAGAATTAGGGTCATCCACAGTACCAATGTCACCGGTCCATCCATCAAACTCATAGCCTTCTTCAGCTTCTGCCTCAAGATCTACTACTGTGCCGTGCTCATAGGTGAAAGTCCCTTCCCCCCGCTCCGTAACTGACCCGCCATCAGAGCTTCCGATTTTAAGGTCGTATTCTTTTAGGGTAAATTCTGCATGAATTGTATGATTTCCTATTACATTTTCAAAAGTATAACTTTCTCTTACCCCTAAGGACTCATTATCAACAATCACATCTGTTATCTCAAAAGTGTCATCAGGAATTATGTCAAACGTCTGGTTCTCTCCTTCTACAACTTCCACATCCCCGGAGGGGTCTATACTTCCCCCCTCACCGGCGGTTGCAGTTATAGTATAGACCCAAACTCCAGCTTTAAAAGTGTTTACTCCATACATTGTTGTATCAGTAAAATAAGCTTGTGTGCCTACTCCAACAAGGCCAAATATCAAACCTAAACTTATAATCAAGAACAGGATCCTTTTCATTTTTTCATCACCAATCCTGTATATTTGGTAAAAAATAAATCATTTACTAAAATCTTATTATTGATAATCAAAGCAAAACCTCACAAACAATTATCTAAAACATTTTCCAAATAAAATTTTATCTAAAATATCTTTTAAGTTATAACTCTTTAATAAAGAGAGAGCAAGGGAAACAATAACTTTTTTATCCGTTTTCATCCTGACCTAGATATTTCCCAGAAATTCTAGATCATCGTATTTTTACCAAAATGATGGTGAAGTTTCGTCACTAGTACTTGGCAATGGCGCGCCTACTTGAAGGGCCATAAATTTAATCTTGAACTCCAATTCAGCATTTTGGTATTCGTTCATTTGATCACCTGTCTTAATAAAAAACATATCCAATCTCATACGTCTGGATTGGCCAGGAGCAAGATATACTAGTTCCATCCTCTCTTCTCCCCAACCCTCGTCAGAGTTACAGAGACTGAAATTATAATTAGGGTCTCTATCTGGCCACCCTTCTTCCATCTCTGCAAGAGAAAGAATACCATCTTCATTACTGTCCCAAACAGCCAAAAATGCATCAATATAGTTTTCATACTCCGGACTATCTCCCCAGAAGCTAACCCCAATCATATCGGAAAAGCCACCAGCTTCTCCCCTATTTGGAGTGACATCGCTGACGATTTCCAACTGCCCCATTATGTTGGAAATAGGCAAAGTCCCGGTGTTAGTAAGTAAAACGGAACCACTGAATTCATCCCCGGGCTTTATATTCTCTATATTCCAATAAGCTGCCCCTTCTTGCCCGACTTCAATCGCCAATTCACCAGCTTCTAAAATATTAGCCTCACTCTCTGCCGTATCGGTAAAGTAGGCAAAGGTTCCCAAACCAGCTAAACCAATAGTCACCATGATAGCCATCAAAGCAATTAATATTTTTTTCATTTTAGCTCCTCTCGTATAATAGTTTTACCCGCACCAAAGAAAATTTACATGTTTCCTTGCTCTCTCTACTTCATAAGAAAATAAAATTAAAAATTTTCCTATTTAGCCTCCTCTCATAAAATAAAAAACCGCCCAAATTTTTTTACAAATTTAGCCGGTTTCGCTAATATCTCCACTTCCCTAAGCGTCCAACTACAGGAAAAGCTTCAAAGACTCTAAATTTTTTCGTATCATTTTATTTAATTATAGTTCTACTATAGTTTTTTTATTTTTTTATGTCAAATTTTTTTACATTAATTATTTTTATTTTAAATTATTTATTTTATATCAGTTATTTATATACATATCAGCCTCGTATAAGTTTAATATAATATTTGATATTTTTAACTATATTTGTAAAGTGATTTTAGAAAGCTCTCTGCGACTGTTTCCGCATATAGGCTTTTGACAGTGTTGGTCCTTTAGATTATCTAATCCCTTTCTTAGACATAGGATGTTGCTTGGATTTTATTGTAGAATCTGTGAATGTCGTCGGTCTGGCTGGCTTGCCGGATTACCCTGATATGCCTATCCTTTTGCGTCCAAACTCTGCACCTTGCTGCTTCAGCAAAATACGCTATACGCTCAGGCTTCATAGAAAGCATACCGGCACAATGCTTTATAGTCCTTTTTATGCTTGCTGGCCCCGGACGCATGCCTTTGGCAATTGCAGGTTTGCAGTCTTGTCTGGCTAGCATTCATCTACAGCCAGCCCAGTAAAACCCTGTCGGCCATAGTGTGTTTCTATCTAACCATCTTTTACAAAAAAGCCTATTCTTGATAAAAGGCAATCCCCAGGCCCCCAATTCCCAAGTGAGACCCCACCACAATACCGATGTTTACCCGGTACAGTGCACGGGGCGAAACCCTTTGGCGGACCACCTCCGCCAGCCGATCGGCTTCTTTTTGGGACGCGACATCGCCTACAGATACGGTGAGCTTGCCCTTTTTTTCTACATGGCTCTCCATAGCGTCAAGCAGTTCTTTTTTAGCCTGTTCCCACTTCTTGGCTTTGGTATGAAGACTTACCTCCCCACCGTTTAGGGTCAATATGGGTTTTACTTCCAAAAGATTGGCAAAAGCGGCCTTGACCTTGCTGATTGGTCCTCCTTTAATCAGATTATTCAGATTTTTTGGTGCAAAATAGGCATGGATTTTTTTTCTAAAAAGGCTTAAAGCATCAATGATCTCCGCCGCCTTCAAGCCCTGCTTGGCCATATCTGCAGCTTTCATGGCCATAAACCCGCAGGGCATATGCACCAGCTCTGAATCCACGATATGAATAGGCGCATCTTTAAGCTGCTTTCTGGCCAGCTCAGCGGAATTGAGGGTGCCCGACAGTTTGCTGGAGATGTGTATAGAGATGATGTGTTCATTTTCCTGCAAAAGCCGGTGATAGGTTTTTAAAAAATCACCTGGAGTAGGTTGAGCTGCTTTAGGCATCTGGTCTGAGCTGGCCATCATTTTATAAAAATCATCCTGTTTGATGCTTTTGCCATTATCGGCATAGGTTCTTCCTTCAAAGGACACTGACAAGGGGACGACGGTAATCCCATATTGTTTGCAAAGATCCCGGGGCAGATCGGAAGTGCTGTCGGTAACCACTGCGGTCTGGCTCATGGAAAACCTCCTTTTTTATTGGCCATCTAATGATAGTATAGGCATTATAGGAGATTTTCAAAATCAATAAATTTTTAGCCGCTTTCTTTCCAGATTGTATCCCTATTTCCTCTGGCTGGAAATAATGCATACATCAAGCATTTTGGCCTGGCATCAAACATGCCTGGCAGGCTGGCCCATTATTTTTTAGGTGCTATGATGGAATGTGTGCCCTACCCTTGTTCAGGCAAAGGTATTTCCAGTCCCAGTCCTCTAATCCATTCATTGATGGTTTCAATAATCGAGCGTATACAGTCCCTGATGGATGTTTGGACAGGCTGTTCTTCTTCCGGTTCCGGGACCAGTGGTTCTTCTTCCGGCTCTGGGACCGGTGGTTCTTCTTCCGGCTCCTCGACAACAGGCTCTTCTTCTACGGTCTCCTGCACAACAGGTATGACCGCAGGAACAGCCAGAGGCAAGCTTAGCACAATAATGGTAAGGATAAGGGTTATGCTGCAGCAGATAAACATCATGGGCAGCCAGAAGGTTGGCCTCAAATGTTTGGAAAACAAGCTTACCAGGGTCAGCACAAAGAAGAATAAAAAACTGCCTATCAAAAATACGGCCAAAAATAATTGTAAACTGATGAATAGAAACACCAAAGAGACCGTAAACAACACTGTTTCATATATGAGTATAAGTTTGGTGATGCGGGGTGTTTTTTTTAGGTTTTGGGAACTATTTCCTTGTTTTGGCGTACTGTTTTTTGCCTTTTCTATTGATGTCATAATTGCCTCCTTATCTACCTATACACAGATCAACCATATCGGACCTGCCATTTTATAGCCATGGTTCGGCCTTTCAATAACGCCTAACACTTATAGTTTACGCAAACAGGCCCATGGAAGCAAAACCATCAAAATTACGTGGCCCAATGGATCTGATGGCTGAACCGTTCGGTTTGAACAAAAAGCGTAAGCGCAAAATCTGCTGTCATCCTTGGCAGCAGACATGGGCTTGCCGCAAATGATTTTGGGTGTATCCCCTGCAGCCATCCGGTATTTTTGCCTATTGCCGTTACCCGACTAAATATTGGTCCAGGGCTGTGGTAAATGACTTTCATTTTTTGGTTTAGGCACACCCAAAGTAGCTGCAATATTCCACTGGCGGCCTGTTTTTTAGAATGGTACCGATTGCTATATCCCTGACTGGGCTTCTATACACATAAAAGGCAGGCTTTTCTGCATGCCTGAGCAAACCGTTGACAGGCGCCTTAGGTACAAGCCGGTGGAAATTTATGGGCTTCCTTCCTTTTTCTTTGGGAGAATCTTTCTTATAAAAAGGGCTATCAGGGCCCCGGCCAGCAAGATAAAACATATGCCGATGGCCGCCCATTTGGACAGGGTAAACGCCGGGGTCATATGGGCAATGACCGGAGTAGCCAAAGGGTACCTGTAAAACACCACTGATGCCAGGCTGTTTTCCCCAAAATCCAGAAGCATGGCCCCAAAAGGCAGGACATTTACTAGCTTCCATCTATGTTTGGCTTTCAGGCGCCGTAATACCGCAGTAAGTGTGGAGACCAAAAAGAAGGTATATACCATAGGCCACGCCAAATCAAAAGTAAACCTTGACCGGATATAATAGGCCCTGCCTTCAGGGCCGTATGCCTGGGCCATCCTGTAAAGGTCTGTGGGGGTATAAAAAATAGAGGTATCCGGAGACTGTCCGCTGCCGGTCACTTCAGCTGAGCGCTCTGCTTCCCTGGGCAGGACAAAGACCATAAACAGGATCATGGCCACCACTGATATAACCAGTATCTTCCAGTTCAAATGCCTGTACAGAAAAGATGATGTTTTTGCAATCACGCCAAAACCTTTTTCTCTAGCGTCTTCTATGCATGACAGACTATAGCATAAATTCTACAGTTTTGCCCTATCGTTTCCCCGGCTCTTGCTCCCGGATAAGGATATTGTCGTGGCATATAGCCTGCCTTTTTAGCATGAACTTGCCAATAAAGTGTTCTAATTTTGGCAACCTTTATACAAAAAAACATTGGCTTTATCATTATAGTATGCTTTTGTGGGTAATGTATATGAGTTGAAAAAGGAGCAATGATATGACACGCAAGAGAAAGATGCACAACCTGGGCCATGTATTTTTGGCCTTGGGGGGTCTGGTATTTATATTGGTAACTGCCATGCTATTTGTGGTAAAACCCCCTGAACAATTCTACGGTTTTGCCCTGCGTTTTACAGGGTTATGGGGCTTTATTTTCATGGCCTTGGCAGCCATTATGATCCCGTATCTGAGAGGCATTAAGAAAAATTTCGGCATATCTTTTATCAGGATGCACTATATTTTGTCTTATTTCGGCTTGGCTTTTACATTCATACACTCTATTCTGCCGGCAATACAACGGGCTGACATCACCGCCATATTGCCTGACTTCAGTTCCTGGTCCGGTTTTTGGCGCCTTGGCGCAGGGGAGGTGGCTTTTCTGCTTATGATCATTGCTGCTATAGGTATATTTTTAAAACCAAAAATCAGGCCCTGGCGGGTCATCCACGGCCTGATGTATCCCATGCTTCTGCTCTCTTTGGTCCATGCCACGGTGGTTGGATCCACCATGGAAAGCATGCTTGTGCTGACCATCTTTTATGTGCTGTTTGCCCTGGTCATACTAGCATTCATCTTAAAAAGGATACGGCAGCAAAAATTAAAAAAAATGAGGAGATCCTCCAAAAAGGACTAGGAAGCCTGTCCTTAAGGCGTGTTTTCCCATTGTCCTGGTGACACGCAGCAGCCATAGGGGCATCATCGATAAACCAGGTAATGCCGCTGAAAGCTCATGTCTATTTCAAAGTACTGGAACCTGTTAGTTGCCTATTACACAATCTTCCAGCGTACATGCAGCATAGCCACTTCTTCGAGCATAGCGCCTACCGGACAGTAGCTCTCCCTGGCTTTGCTTATGGCCCATTTGACATGTTCATCCTTTAAGCCCTCACCGGATAGGGTGCACTGTATGTCAATATTGGTAAATACCCGGGGATGGTCTTCAGCCTGCTGGGCATCTATCTCCATTTGAAAGCGTTTTAGCTTGATTCCCTTTTTTTCTATAAGGGATACGGTATCCATGCCCAGACAGCCCCCCAGACCAGCAAGCACCATCTCCATGGGGCTGGGCGCAGCCTCGCTTCCTCCAAATTTTTGGGGTCCGTCCATAGCAACCCAGTGGCCTGAACCGCTTTTTGCGGCCATAGCCAGTCCTTTAATCTGTTTGATTTCTACATGCATAAAAACCTCCTCCTAAAAAACCCGCCAGGGTCAATAACAAAACATCCTGAGAACCAATTTTTCCAGCCACAAGCATCAAGGCAGCCTTCAGAACCATCTTTGCTTATATGGTGTCAGGTTTTTCCATAAGTTTTAGCGGATAATCCCCCAGTTTTTGCACCTCAAACCCGTTTGCCTTAAATTCTTCATAGTCAAAGTTGTTGAGCTCATCACATGCCAATTTATGAAATTCATAGAAATTTGGCCACCACGCATATCCATCACCAAGATTGTGGCCAAGGTAGGCGTCAGCGATATCTTTGCCCATTTGAGGGGCTACATAAAAAGCGCCCATGGCCAGGACATTAACATTGTTGCCTGTAATCGCCCGCAGCGCAGTGGGTACACTTTCCACTACTCCCGCAAAAACGTCCGGGCACTTGCTGGCAGCAATATGGATGCCCATTCCAGTTCCGCAAAACAGCAAAGCCCTCTCGAATTCACCTTCTGAAATTTTAGCACCGGCCTTCAGCCCAATCCGATGAAACATCTCCGGATTCTTTTCATGTTCAGACTGAACCCCAATATCGGTTACCGTCCAGCCCTTCCCCTTAAGGTGTTCTGCCACAGCTTTTTTTAGCGGAAAGCCGGCAAAATCAGCCGCTACCAGAATCTGTTTATCCTTTATGGTTTTCATATAATGCTCCTTTCAGTGCACAACCATGATAATTTGATGTGCGAAAAACTTTTTCTTATTTTTAGGTTAAAAAAATCATATTGCATCAGCTCATATAATTCAAACAGTTTTTCAAAAGGGATCTCCGTGCCCCATGGTTGGCTAAAGGGGTTGCATAAACTGTTTGATCTAATGAAAACACTATAAACATTCTCCATGAATTATAGGATAGGAGATGATTGCAAAATACAGTATGACCTAGGATTATATTTGCGGGTACCGCAATTTGGGCTTTGGCTTGGTTTGCTATAGCCCCTGCCCTCTCCAAGCAAATCCCGGCATACATCCATGATCGTTTCTTTTATGGTTCTTTTCCCTTCATGTAATAACCATTAGGCAAATAGATTGGCTTTAGGCAATAAATATGTTTTGCTGTGCCAAAGCATTGGTGGGCACTGTTCTGCGGTTCAGGCGCCACCATCCCGCGGCCGGCATCACAGTACTAATAATCTGCAATTTGTATATTCTTTTGTTTGGCTTTATACTAAATTTAAGTACATAATCTTGGCATTTTTTGATGGAAAATGTATATGCTAAGATGCAAGACGCTTACTTTCAAAACCATCAAGAAGCCAAGAAAACTTGAATCTTTGATTATAATCATGGAGATATGCGAATGATATGCTAACAATAACAGAAAGGACAAGATGTCAGATCTAACCAGAAAAGTGATGCTGGCAAGCATGGGGCTCATGTCCCTTACCGAAAAGAAAGCTAAACAGCTCGCCAGGGACCTTATGAAAGAGGGTGAACTGGCTGAAACAGAAGAATCTGAATTCATAGAAACGATGGTTGAAAAGTCCCAGGAAATCAGCAGGGATATCAACAAAATAATTGAAGAAAAGGTTGAAAAATATTTTGAAAAATTCAATTTGGTCACCGCCAAAGACCTGGAAGAGATCAACCAAAAACTGGATCTGCTGATTAATGAAAAAAAGGGTTCAAAATAGTTTTTTTAATCAAATCCTAACATTTTACAGCATGGTTATATGAGCCTTAAAACCAAGTACGATAAAATAAAAAGAAGCGAAAAAATCATAAATGTGTTCATGAAATCAGGCTTGGGCTACTTGATTGATCAATCAAAGCTTAATTTAGGAAGCAAGATCAAAAAATATGCCAAAAACAGCTCAGGCAAAAGCCTGCCTGAAAGAATGCGGTCCTGTTTGGAAGAACTGGGTCCTACTTTTATCAAACTGGGACAGGTATTGAGCACAAGGCCGGATTTTTTGCCCAAAGAATTTATTGTAGAACTTGAGAAACTTCAAGATGAGGTGCCCCCATTTGATAAGTCTTTGGTTTTTGAATTCATAGACCAGGAACTGGGCAAAGGTGTTGATCAATTGTTTAAAGAATTCCAAGCAGAGCCTGTGGCTTCTGCTTCTTTAAGCCAGGTCCATAGGGCGATTCTGCCCAATGGTGAAGTAGTTGCCGTAAAAGTCCAAAGGCCCCATGCCAAAGAACTCGTCGAACTTGATTTGGAGATCTTAAAAGACCTGATGGGATTTGTGGACAAAAGATTGTCAGATAATTGGGTTTACCGCCCCAGCCTTATGGTAAGGGAATTTAGTAAATCCATTCTAAAAGAAATCGATTTCGCCAATGAAGGGCGCAACTATGAAAAGTTTCAAAAAAACTTCAAGGATACCCACTATATCAAGATACCCAAAA
>PWYO01000264.1 GCA_003567835.1 Actinomycetota bacterium
GTACCCTTGTTTTCCACAATCAAATCATATCGATTATCCTGTCCTGTATTAAGCTCAGTGCTCAGCCTGCCTGTTTTCGTACGCAGCCCCAATTCATAGTATGCTGTTACTACAGCAGTAAATTCAGCCATAGCTTCCAGACCGCTTTCTTCATCTTCGGCAAAAACGGTTATCTGGTAGTCATCAGGATCCATCCGTACCAAAGGGTTTGCCGTAATGGTCAAGCGTTCGGTGGCCCCCGGATCGATATTGACTGCGGATATCTCAGCCTGCTCCATGGCGGGCTTTATAGACACATTCCATCCTTCAGGTGCTTCCCAAAACAGGTCAAAAGTTTTGGTCTCTTCCCCCTCATATTTCAGCTGTGCGCTGAACTCAAAAGCCACACCGGCCCGATCTCTGAGTTCAGGATAAGAAATGTCGAAAAACAGTTCTTCTGCTACGGGTTCCTGGTCTTCTACATCATTGTCTTCCTGGGCAAAAATGATTGAGGGGACACTCATCATAATGGATAATGTAAAAACAGTTAAAAATGTCAAAACCATTGTTTTTATTGTCCTGTTTCTGTTCTTCACTTAGCCAACTCCTTTACTATGGGTTTAAATTGATCTCTTTAATATTCAACAAAAAATTGTATAAATTTTGTAAATTGATGTCAATAGTGTTTCTATGGCCGGAAATGAAAGGCTCTGTTTGCAGCCAGGCTTATTTTTGACAAAAAAATAGCTTTTTTTTTTGAAAAAATTTCTATTTTTCGGCAATTGGTTCTTGTTTTTTAGGCTGAAATTGCATATATTATTACAAGACAGAATGACAACCTTTAAATGACAACCTTTAAAATAGTCCAGTGAGACTAAAAGGGTGAAAAGTGAAAAAGAATCTAAAGATAGATCATCGATGCGAACCTTCTTGCTCCATTGGCCGGGAGGTTTTTTTATGCCCATAAAAGAAAAAGCCCTGGTCATGGGTCCTGAAGATATCGTTAGAGTGCTAAAACGGATATCCCATGAGATTCTGGAAAGAAATAAAGGCTGCCAAAATTTGGTTTTTGTGGGTATACAGAAAAGGGGCATTCCCCTGGCAGAGAGAATTGCCGGCAATATCAGGGATCTGGAAAATCAAATCATGCCTCTTGGAAAACTGGATATCAGTTTCTACAGAGATGACATTGGTCAAAAAATCAAATCCGATATACAAGTGACCGATATACCTTTCGATATCAAAGATAAGGACATTATACTGGTAGACGATGTCCTGTTTACGGGGAGAACCATCAGGGCTGCCCTGGATGCCATCATGGATATGGGGCGGCCCAAGACCATTCAGTTGGTAGTGCTTGTCGACCGGGGTCACAGGGAGCTGCCCATAAGAGCGGATTATGCGGGCAAAAACATACCCACCTCGCTTGATGAGTTTATAGACGTAAAAGTGAGAGAAATTGATGGCCAAGACAAAGTCACCATTTGCAGCAAACAATAGGAAAGGAAAATACTGCCGTTGTTGACTGGAAGAAGCTTGCTCAGGTCCGATGACCTAAGCGTAGAGGAAATAGGCCTGGTGCTAAAAAATGCCGACCTGTTTATGGAGGTATTGGAAAGAAAAGTAAAGAAGGTGCCCACTCTTCGGGGGAAAACCATTGCCAACATCTTTTTTGAACCCAGCACCCGGACCCGCACTTCTTTTGAGCTGGCCGCCAAAAGACTTAGCGCTGATGTGGTTAATTTTGCAGCAAGCACCAGCTCTTTGAAAAAGGGTGAATCCATTATTGACACCATTGACACCATTATTTCTCTTAAAGTGAACCTACTGGTTATCCGGCACGGGCACAGCGGGGTATTAAACTTTATAGCCAAGCATATAAAAGTCCCTATCATTAATGCCGGAGACGGCAAAAACCAGCACCCCACCCAGGCTCTCCTGGATGCGTATACCATTAAGAAAAAATTTGGGACTTTTTCGGGCTTAAAGGTGGCCATTGTGGGGGATTTTTTAAACAGCAGGGTAGCCAGATCCAATGTGGAACTGTTTTCCAGGGTGGGCATGGAAGTCATGATTGTGGCCCCGCCTATGCTGCTGCCTTCGGATTACACGGTTCTGGGGGTTCCCGTAAAAACCGCCATTGATCAGGTCATAGACCATGTGGATGTGGTGTATATGTTAAGGATGCAGTTTGAAAGGCAGAAAAGGAAATTGTATCCGTCTATAGAGGAATACAACCGGTTTTTAACCCTGAACAGCGCAAGACTGCAAAAAATGAAAAAAGGCTCGGTGGTGCTGCACCCCGGCCCGGTCAACAGGGGGATTGAGATCAGCGAAGAAGTCATGGACGGTGCTGCAGCGGGAAACCGAATACTGATTCCGGACCAGGTAACCCATGGAGTGGCCATCAGGATGGCACTCCTTTATTTGATTTTAAGCCAGCAAGAGGAAGCATGAAAAAACGATTAGGAACCAACCGCATCTATATAGAAAATGCCACCATCATAGACCCATACAGCCATAACCAATTTGCCTCTTCGATTCTTATCGAGGATGGTTTCATCAAGAAGATGGGCAAACAAATTGAAACGCAGCCGCATATGACCCATATTGATGCCAAAGATTATGTGGTCTCTCCGGGGTTTGTGGATATGCACGCGCACCTGAGGGATCCGGGAGAAGAACAGAAAGAAGACATAGAGAGCGGAATCAAGGCAGCTCTGGCCGGGGGATTTGTGGCCATTGCCTGCATGCCCAATACCAAGCCGCCCATAGACCGCCCTGCCCTGGTCAAATATATTTTGGAACAGGCCAGAAAAAATGATTTTACCATCATCTGCATAGCCGCTATGACCAAAAATCTTGAAGGCAGGGAGATTTCCGAAATGGGGCTTCTCGCCGAATGCGGAGCAAAAGGTTTCTCTGATGATGGAAAATGTGTCCATGATGCCCGAATCATGTATGAGATTATGCGCTATGCCAAACAATTTTCTTTTTTGCTGATACTCCATGAGGAAGATTCCAGTTTTTCTGAAAACGGGCTGGTCCATGAGGGATACTGGTCCAATAAACTGGGCCTTGAGCCCATTCCTGCTTTAAGCGAGGAGCTGGTTATAGCCAGAGACATCATGCTGGCCCAAAAAACAGGGGCCAGGATCCATATCACCCATGTAAGCAGCAAACAATCGGTGGAGATGATCAGAGAAGCCAAAAAACAGGGGGTAGCCATTACCTGTGATACCACCCCCCATCATGTATTTTTCAACCACAGCTGCCTTCAAACATTCGATACCAACTTTAAAGTGAAACCGCCCATACGGGGCGCGAAGGACCAGGCTGCTTTGATTGAAGGTTTAAAAGATGGGACCATCGATGCCCTGGCTACCGATCATGCCCCGCATCTTTTTCAAGAAAAAAACACCACCTTTGCCAGCGCACAGTTTGGGGCCATCGGCCTGGAGACTGCATTCCAAGCAGCGTATACCAAATTATGCCTTAAGGAGGGGATGGATCTGGGCCAGCTGCTTGCATTGATGACCGCAGGCCCTTCACATATATTGGGCCTGGATACTATGGCAATCAAGGAAGGAAAAAAGGCAAACCTGGCCCTCATTGACACAAAAATCGAGAAAAGAGTGGAAAAAAAGTTTTTTTCCAAAAGCATAAACTGCCCCTTCATTGGCCAGACCCTTGCTTCAGAGGTGGTCTGCACCATCAATAATGGCAAATTACCTTATATGAGAGAGTGTGATCGATATTGAAAAAAAATGCTATCTTAATGCTCGAAGACGGCAAATTATTTAAAGGCAGCAGTTTTGGATGTCCCGGAGAAGCGCTTGGAGAGCTTGTGTTTAACACCTCCATGACCGGGTATCAGGAAGTTTTAACCGATCCTTCATACTGTGAGCAAATTGTCAATATGACCTATCCCCTGATTGGTAATTACGGTGTTAACAGCACTGACATAGAGTCTAAAAAAATCCAGGCCAAAGGTTTTATTGTACGAGAATACAGCAAAATCTACAGCAGCTGGCGCGCAGAAAAAAGCCTCCAGGCATATCTGGAGCAGTATGGCATTGTGGGCATATCGGAAGTGGATACCCGCCAGATTACCCGGCATATCAGGGATAAGGGGGCTATGAAGGCAATCATATCCACTGAAACTGAAGATATTGCCAGCCTCAAGCAGAAACTTGACAGCCATCCGGATATGGTTGGAAGAGACCTGGTAGCGTTTGTGACCTGCAAAAAGCCCTATACGTTTAATTTTGCCAAAAAAGATTACCAATTTAAGGCAGTGGTCCTAGACTTTGGGGTAAAACTGAACATCCTGCGGTGTTTTTCAAAAATAGGGTTTAAGCTGAATGTGGTTCCTGCACATACCAGCGCGGAAAAGATCCTGGCTCATAACCCGGATGGGATTATTTTATCCAATGGGCCCGGGGACCCTGCAGCAGTGCACTATGCTGTAGAAAACATCAAAAAGCTTATAGGTAAAAAACCCTTATTCGGCATATGTCTGGGCCACCAGCTGCTTGCCCTGGCGCTTGGCGCCAAAACCTATAAATTGAAATTTGGGCACCACGGCACCAACCATCCAGTCCGAAATTTGGAAACAGGCAAGGTAGAGATTACCACCCAGAACCATGGTTTTTCTCTGGATATCGACTCCCTTGCCAATATTACCCAGACTGACTACAACATGACCCATATGAACTTAAACGACCAAACCATGGAAGGCGTAGAGTATCCCCAAATCAGCGCGTTTACAGTACAGTATCATCCGGAGGTAGGCCCTGGGCCCCATGACGGGCGCTACATTTTTGACCGATTTGTAAAAATTATTGAAAACTTCAAATAGGAAGGTTTATGCCGAAAAGAAAAGATTTAAAAAAGATACTCATCATTGGTTCAGGCCCCATTATCATTGGGCAGGCTTGCGAATTTGACTATTCTGGAACACAGGGCTGCAAGGTCCTCAAAGAAGAAGGGTATGAAGTTGTTTTGGTAAACAGCAATCCGGCGACCATCATGACCGATCCTGAATTTGCTGATAAGACCTATATTGAACCTCTTACCCCTGATTTTGTAAAAAAGATTATAAAAAAAGAAAGGCCTGATGCGCTCCTGCCCACCCTTGGCGGCCAGACGGGTCTCAATATTGCTGTAGCTCTGGATCAGAGCGGGGATTTAGACCAATACGGCGTAGAGCTTTTGGGCGCAAACACCGAGGTCATCAACAAAGCAGAAGACCGCAAATTGTTTAAACAAACCATGCGTGAGATCGGCCTCTATGTTCCGCCCAGCGGTTATGCCCACAGCCTGGAAGAAGCCCTTGCATTCAGCCGCAAGCTCAAGTTCCCTCTGGTGGTCAGGCCAAGTTTTACCCTGGGAGGACTGGGCGGAGGAGTGGCTTTCAATAAAGAGGAATTTACAGAAACAGTGGTCAGGGGCCTGGATCTTTCCCCTATAGGCCGGGTGCTTATTGAAAAGTCAGTGGCCGGATGGAAAGAATTTGAACTTGAGGTGATGCGGGACAAGTCCGATAATGTGGTGATTGTGTGCTCCATTGAAAATTTTGACCCCATGGGTGTGCACACCGGTGACAGCATTACGGTGGCCCCTGCCCAAACCCTTTCTGATGTCGAATATCAGGAAATGCGCAATGCAGCATTAAAGATTATGCGGGAGATCGGGGTGGAAACCGGCGGGTCCAACATACAATTTGCAACCAATCCCAAAAACGGCAAGATGGCCGTAATTGAAATGAATCCCAGGGTATCCAGGAGCAGCGCACTGGCTTCAAAGGCAACCGGTTTTCCCATTGCCAAAATTGCAGCCAAGCTGGCAGTAGGCTATACATTGGATGAAATACCCAATGATATCACCAAAAAAACACCGGCCTGTTTTGAACCTTCCATCGATTATGTGGTGGTCAAGTTTCCCCGGTGGGCTTTTGAGAAATTTCCAGGCACAGATCCTACCCTTACCACCCGGATGAAATCCGTAGGCGAGACCATGGCCATCGGCAGAACATTTAAGGAATCTTTGCAGAAAGCCATACGTTCACTGGAGATTGACCGATATGGACTGGGTGTGGACGGAAACAGCAATATATCCGAAGAACATTTATATGATAAGCTTTCAGTACCCAACCAGGACCGAATTTTTTATATCAAACATGCTCTGGAGATGGGCAAGACCATCGAGGAGATTTTCAGCTATACCAAAATTGACCCCTGGTTTTTGGAAAATATAAAACAGTTGGTGAACTTTGAGCAAATATTTGCCCATAAAAAAATATCTGAGCTGACCAAAGAAGACCTTTGGCAGGCAAAAAGGCTGGGTTACTCAGATATGCAGATCGCCTATCTTTGCGGCTGCGCTGATGATGATATTAGAGTATTGCGAAAGAAGTTGGGCATCGGTGTCACTTTTAAAACGGTGGATACTTGTGCAGCCGAGTTTGAGGCCTACACCCCTTATTATTATTCAACCTATGAAACAGAGAACGAAATCCAGTCCTCTGCCAAGAAAAAAATCATCATACTGGGCAGCGGACCCAACCGCATTGGCCAGGGCATAGAATTTGATTACTGCTGTGTGCATGCCTCCTTTGCCCTGCACGAGGACGGGTATGAAACTGTTATGATTAACTGCAATCCAGAAACGGTAAGTACAGACTACGATACATCCGATCGCCTCTATTTTGAGCCCTTAACCTTCGAGGATGTGATGAACATCATCGAAGCTGAAAAGCCGTTTGGAGTCATCGTGCAGTTTGGGGGCCAAACCCCCTTAAAGCTGGCATTGCGGCTGCAGGAAGCCGGTGTCAATATTTTGGGTACCTCTCCGGACAGCATTGATCTTGCTGAAGACAGGAAGAGGTTTGGTGCCATGCTTGAACAGCTGGGCATTCCCCAGCCGGACCATGGTACTGCACTCAATATTGAAGAAGCAAAACAGGTAGGCAAAAAAATTGGATATCCTGTTCTGGTCAGGCCCTCTTATGTGCTGGGGGGAAGGGCCATGAATATTGTCTATGACCAAAATTCTTTAATTGACTATGTGAAAAATGCGGCCCTGGTTTCCCCGGACAAACCCATCCTGGTGGATAAATTTTTGGAAAGAGCCGTAGAGGTGGATGTTGATGCTGTCTTTGACGGCCAGGAGATCTTTATAGGGGGCATTATGGAACATATTGAAGAGGCTGGCATCCATTCGGGTGACAGTGCCTGTGTCATCCCCCCATTTACATTAAACAGGCAAACCATTGCCAAACTTCGTGAATACACCTGCAAGATAGCCAAAAAACTGGATGTCAAAGGCTTGATTAATATACAGTATGCGGTTAAGAATTCTGAAGTCTATGTTTTGGAGGCCAATCCCCGGGCTTCACGGACCATACCTTTTATCAGCAAGACCATCAATGTTCCCCTGGCAAAAATCGCCTCAAGGGTTATGGTCGGGCAAAAACTAAGCGAACTGGATTTTAAAAGGGTGGATTCCACCAAGATTGATTATTTCAGCATAAAAGAAGCCGTGCTCCCTTTTAACCGCTTTCCGGGCATTGATACCGTGCTGGGCCCGGAGATGAAATCAACCGGTGAAGTCATGGGCATCGATGCCAATTTCGGCGTTGCTTTTGCCAAATCACAGATTGCGACCAACCAGAAGTTCCCCACCGAAGGCACGGTGTTTATCAGTGTCAGCGACAGGGACAAGGAACATATCGTTGACATCGCCAAAAGTTTTATGGACATGGGTTTTAAAATCATTACCACCAAAGGGACGGGTGACTATTTGGAGCAAAGAAAGATTACATGTGATTCCATCCTTAAAATCAGAGAAGGCCGGCCCAATGTGGTGGACCTTATAAAAAACGGAGAAGTAGACCTTATAATCAATACGCCTGAAGGCAGCACCGCCAGAAGTGATGGATACTTTCTAAGAACAGCTGCCGTGCTCCATAATGTTCCTTCCATTACCACCATATCCGGTGCTGCAGCCGCCATACAGGGGATTAAGGAATTAAAAAACAACCGTAACATACGGGTCAAACCCATCCAGGACTATGCATGAAATTAATCAATGCGGAAATCATCAATAATAATCGGATCGGGGACTGTCTTTACAAGCTGGAATTTTTTTCTCCCTATGTTTGCAAAACAGCAAGCCCGGGCCAGTTTATCAATATCAGATGCTGTGGGCCGGGGCAAATCGATCCCCTTCTAAGAAGGCCGTTTAGTATTTATGATACAGATAAAAAATTTCATGTAGCCACCATCCTTTACCTGGTTAAGGGGAGGGGTACTGCCAACCTGAGCCGATTGGAGCGGGGAAACATCATTGATGTCTGCGGCCCTTTGGGAAATCCGGTGAAGCCCGCTGCAGACAAAATTTTGTTAATCGCCGGAGGTATAGGCATAGCCCCTATCCATTTTCTAGCCAAGCATTGTATCCATAGCCATAAAACGGTATATTTATTAGCAGGGTTCAAAGACCAGAATTACATGCTTGTAGAAAAGGATATTATGCGGCTCAACATTGATTACAGCATTTATTGCGAACAGGACATGTGGGCAAACCGGGGCTTGGTTACCCAGGGGCTTCATCATCTATCAAGGTTTCAAGGCTACCATATCTACTGCTGCGGCCCTGTGGATATGCTCAAAGCTTTGCAGAAAAAATTGGCTGGTGCTAAAAACCAGGTAACTGCTCTTTTGGAAGAACGAATGGCCTGCGGTATTGGTGTTTGCCAAGGTTGTGTACAAAAGATCAA
>PWYO01000210.1 GCA_003567835.1 Actinomycetota bacterium
CCAGGAATTCCGGGTTGCCTTTCTATTTGTCCACCATGTGCCCGGGGGGTAATACCTGTTTAAAAAAGTTAGAAATTTTTTTTGTTTATACTTTGAATAATACAGGCCCGCGGCTTTTCTTGCGCTTAACACCATAGCCCGCTTCCTGACCTGCCAACCATTTGCCTGGTCCAGCGTTGTCCGTTTTTGCCTTGTTCTTTTTGCCGGCAGCTTGTCCGCTTCTTTTGTCAGGTCCAAAAAAAAGGGTGACTGGGGCCTGGTCCGGTTGCTGGTGACAAACAAATGATTTTTTGCACGGGTCAAGCCCACATAGAGCAGTCTGCGCTCGTTTTCCAGATGCCTTCTCTTGAGCGCTTCACGGCTGCATCTGTTTTTTTGGCTGAAGTAAGTAAACAGCTGAATGTCATAACTCTGGGGAAATGAAAAGGTGGCCGGTATGTATTCCAAATTGATAAAGGGAATAAAAACCGCTTCAAATTCCAGCCCCTTGCATTGGTGAAAACTCAATAGCTGAACCTTGGCACTGTCCATAGGGTCCCCGCCCCTTTCGATCTCTTCCAGAAAATGGCTGTCTTCCACCTTCTCTAAAAAACACAAGTAATCATCAATGCTGGTATGCTTGTTGGCTTCACTGAAGTTTTTAACACTGGACAGAAAATCACTGGGGCCGTCCCATTGCCGATCTTCTATACCCTTTAGCCCCACGTCATCATCCTTGGCCAGTTCCAGCAAGAAATCAAACACATCGCCGTCTTTGAGCCGATCAAACTTTTTCAAAGCCGCTATGAATTGCTGTATTTTGAAAGCCTGGGTATTGCCTGCGGACCTGGCCTTTTTTTCCAAAAAATCCAAAATAGGCGCAAAACCGGTCCCGGACCGGTATTGCCTGGTCATTTTTTTGCAATACAAAGGATCGAGGTTGATTACAGGGGAGAGAAAAATGCTTTCCAAAATAGAAACCAGGTCCTCTGTTTGGTCAAACGGCCTTCGAAACAGCTTTAAGAACTGCAGCATATAACGGACCATGGGATGGTCCAATACGGTCCTTGTCCCGCTTCTCTGGAAGGGGATCCCATTCTGCTGCAAGGCATTTTCCACAATATGGGTTTCATAGCCCAGACCCTTAACAATGACCGCTATGTCCCCAAACACCACACCTTTGTCGGCCAGCTCCCTTATTTTGGCACAAATAAAACCGGCTTCTTCAAGCATATGATTGAAATCTTTGACCATCACTTTGCCCCTGTCAAAAGAAGAACTGGATTTTTTCTCCAGCCGGTTTTCATTCTTGGAAATAAAATTTGAAGCCAGCCGGTTGATAGACTTGCTGTTTCTATCATTATGCTTTAACCGGATCATGTTTTTTTGTTCAACCCTTGCCCAAATTTTTTTAAAATTTTCAGACATTGAGCCCCTGAAACTAAAAATAGATTCATCATCATTGCCCCAAAAAATACAGTTTTCTCTGGCAAGAAGATCCACAATCTGCAGCTGGGCGTGGTTTAGCTCCTGGCTCTCATCCACCAATATATAATCATATTTTCTCTGGTACTGTTCTCTAAGTTTTTGGTCTGCCTTGAGCGTTTGCACCGTATCCTGTAAAAGCAGGCCGTAATTGTGCACACCATGCGTTTTAAGCTTTTTTAGGTAGCGGGCATAAATGCCTGCGATTTCCGATAAAGCCTTGCTGTAGTAAGGGTTGAATTTGGCAGAAACCGTACCCGGGTCCAATAGATTTTCCTGGGCTCTGAGGATAAAATCATATACCTCCTGCATATAGCTATTGGCCGTAAAACTGCTGCCCTGCATATAAGATGTGCTTAAGGGGTAATTCTTTTGGTCCAGTTTGGACATCACTTCCCACAGAAAGTTCCACTGTTGGGTGGCATTGAGCAGGGTAAGATCTTCATCGAGGCAGCGGGCGCTGCCCTCCCTGCCTTGCACATAACCGCTTATTGCCAAATCACGCAAAAAGTCCAGACAGAAGGAGTGGAAGGTATTAATAGGCATTTCCAGGCAGCTCTTATCTGCGCCCCTGGCCGCTTGTTCACGAATGATCTTGGCCCACCTGCGGTTAAAGCTAAAAACCAGGATGCGGAAGGTGCTGATCTTTTTTTCTTGGGTCAGCCAGTTCAAAAGGCAGACCAGCAAACGGCTTTTGCCTGTGCCCGGGGGGCCTATGACACAAACATTGCCTTCAGTAATCGCTTTTTGAAGCTTTGTTAGCATCAATATGACCAGGCTTTCGCGGGATCGACACAAAAAGGGCCGGACTTTCGCGCCATAGCACCAATAGCGCACCATGGGACCCATTTGCCGGGATTGCCTGCCGCTTTGTGGTGGTCAAGCACTATGATGTCTTCCATACCATACCTTTTTGCTAAGTTTTTTTCATAGGCAACCTATCATACACCGGGCGCAGCGGATCAAAAGCAGATCTAACAGCCCCAAGGCTGTGATACAGGCAGCCCTGTCATACATTTTCTTTTGATGATTGTCGTGGCCTTCCATACAATGGTTCTGATCTGCAAACCCTTAAGCTGGACAAAACGCCTTCTTTGGCAGCCTGTGCCATCATATTTTGCCCATATTGCCAATGTTTGGATAATAAGGGGGGCAACCAAGTGTGCCTCCATAAGAGCAGGACACCCTGCAGGCGGGCTTAGCGGCTGGATGTACAGATACTTTTCCGCGAACCATCAGCTTGCACCCATTGGTATCTGTGAAAGCCTAAAATTCGGATGCCGTTTCAGATTTTTCTTGTGTATTTGTCCTGTTTTAAATTTTTCTTTCCAAATCATTCTACATGGAGCGGGCTACGGGAATCGAACCCGCATCTTGAGCTTGGGAAGCTCATGTACTACCATTATACTAAGCCCGCGAAAAAAATATTATTGGCTTTTATCTTCTTCTGTTTCCTGGGCGGAAACATCTTTTTGTTGATCCTCTTCTGTGTCCTGCACAATCTCTTCCTGGCTCGGTTGAGAGGCCTCTTCTGGTTGTTCTGCAGTCTCTTCCTGGACCGGCTGCAGTGCCTGTTCTGTTTTCTCGGTATCTTTTTGCGGTTCTTCTGCTTTTTTCTGTGGGGCTTCAGCCAGGTTTATCACTGTTAAATTTGTCTTAATGATCCGTATACCCAATTTATTGGTAGCAATATCCTTGGCAACATGGATAATCTCCTGCATTTTTTGGGGAAGATCGACATCTTCGCTTAAGTTAACCGCAATAGAATTGATAATACCCTTGGATTGGGGCTGCACCCGTATATGGGTATCTTGGACCCCTTCCAGGACCTCTATAGAAGATTTGATCTGCTTGGCCACGGATTCCAGGGTAATCATGGCATTGCCTTCTTTGACCTTGTATACACAGGCAACCTTTGGCTTCTTTTTGTAAAACTCCAAAAGCAGCAAAAATATGCTTACAGCCAGCACAAAAAGCAGAGCCAGAGAAGAAATAAAGGGATTAATGCTTACTTGGGGATTAAACACCCGAAGTGCCACCTCGGACCACACAAAAAAACCAACAAACTCATTGATGATGGCAACCATAGATACAACTGCCACCAATAGCAAAATGATAATTACCAAGACTTTATTAAAAATATGCATCCCGTCTCCCTTTTATTTAAAACACAGCCTATACGATTATAATAAAAGAAAATCATTTAATAAAGTAATTTATTTTATCCCAAAAAGAATGTATGATTGAACATTAATGTCAAAGAAATAAACTGGCCATGCAAAATTTAATAATCTTAAACCCTTCTTCTGCGATGGGTTCAACGCTCAAGGCCCGAGAAAAAATTGAGTCTGAATTCAAAAGACTGGGCATAGGTTATGATTTATATACAACCAAAAGCACCCAGGACATTTTTGACATCACCAAAAAAAATCTTCATGCATACCGTAATTTTGTGGCCGTAGGCGGAGACGGTACCGCGCATTATGTAGCCAATGC
This sequence comes from Actinomycetota bacterium, assembly GCA_003567835.1. GTDB lineage: Bacteria > Actinomycetota > Humimicrobiia > Humimicrobiales > Humimicrobiaceae > Halolacustris > Halolacustris primus. The sequence continues at coordinate 3,961 of PWYO01000210.1, forward strand.
CCTGGCCGGTACGGACCGCAACCTGGGCATTATACCCACCGGCTCCGGAAATGATGTTTGCGCAAATATGAAAATCCCTAGGGATATAGGCGCATGCTGCCAAATTTTAAAACAGGGCAAAACCAAACGTATTGATATGGGACTGATCAATGATACCGATTATTATCTGGGGGTTGCCGGCTCAGGCTTTGATTCGGAAGTCAATGACCTGGCCAATAAAACCAGATTTCCTTTAAAGGGCGCATCAAAATACAAATATGCTGTTTACAGCACCCTGGTCACTTTCCGGTCCAGAGAGTTCTTGGTCACTTTTGAAAACAGGCAAAAAAAGTTTTTTGGGATGATGGTTGCAGTCACCAACCTCCCCAGCTATGGCGGAGGCATGATCATCACCCCCGGTTCTGATCCCATGGACGGTCAATTGGATGCTTGTTTTATAAAAAGGATGACCAAAGCGCACTTTATAAGGCTCTTTCCCACCGTCTATAAGGGAACCCACATATCCGACCCCAGCGTAGAGCTGCTGAAAACCAAAAAAATAAAAATTGAATGCCCCACTTACCCATTTAGCGTTTTTGCCGATGGAGAATATATTTGCAAGCTTCCTGCAGAATTTAAGGTAAAACCCGGCATTCTCAATGTATTGGTGCCCGGCTAATACCTGGTCCAAGCACCATTGGTGAACACAAATACAGTAGAAGCCGGCTCCAGCCGATCTCCATTTGAATCAAAGGCCAAAGTACCCGCAACACCTTCATAGGAGATTTCCCTGAGCTCCCTTAAAATTTCACCGGGGTTGACCGAATTCGCACTTCTCATAGCCTGGACAATCATGTGGACTGCATCATAAGTATAAGGTGCATATTTGCCTGGCCCCATATCCTCTTCCATGCCCATTTTTTCCGCATGAGCGGTATACTTTCGCCAAAAATCAACCGCCCGATCATTTTCAGTATATCTGGCAATGGAGGGTGGATCCGCAATAACCGCCAATAAGCCTTCAAGCTCTGTTTCTCCAGCCAGCACACCAATCTGGTCATTTTTGCCCAATTCCTCGGTTACAAACAGAGCATCAATGCCGGCTTCCCGGGCATTTTTGATCACATTGGCCAACTGGTCATATTCAAGGCAGGCAAATATAAGGTCAGGGCCATCAAGTACCAGATTTTCGATCAATATTTCATAACCTTCCTCAGCAAAATCCATGGAATACCGCCTATCCACTTCTATTTCCTGCTGGCTTAATGCTTCTATGAGGTAATCTGTCAAATGAAGAGCATACTCGCTGCGATTATCAATAACCACCAGGTCTTGGGGATTTTTTCCGATCAGAAAAGTGGCAATATTGTCCACCCGCTGTTGGTTATTGATCACCATACGGAAAAAATTATTGCCCACTGTGGAGAGTTCTTCTCCATGGGCGGAAGGAGAAAGAATGGGGATATTGTATTCTTGATAAACAGGGACAGAGACTCGGGTGGTGCCATTAAATGCGGAACCAACCACTGCAGATACATCCTGCTCTACCAATTCCTGAGCAGCTAAAAATGCCCTTTCAGGATTGCCTTCATCATCTCTGGTTACCAATTCTATTTGATAGCTGAAGCCTCCGATTTCAATGGGGGAAAGTTCCGATACAGCCAGGCTTGCACTAATGGTTTGATCCAGTCCAAAATATTCATATTCTCCGGACAGTACAGTCTGGTTGCCGATTTTGATAATCCTTTCCCTGGCATCGCAGGCTGTAAAGTTTAACATCAAGGATACGACCAATACCCATGCTGCTGCTAAAATCAGAAATCTGCTGCTGTTTCTAAAACCCATATCTTCATTACTCCATTTTCTACATGATTATATCAAAAAAAAAGGAAATGATAATTCTTTTTGCCAAAAACTATGGTAGAATTTACAATAATGTTAATGTCAAACCCCATATATGAGCGTATCGGATTTGTTGGGCACAAAAATACATCAGCAAGGACTGCAGCAGAATCCTAAAGCTGGGCGAGGCCGTTTGGCCAAGCATAGGCCAGGGTTCTATGTCGGCGCATTTGTACCGCCATCAATCAATAAAAATGGTATTGCGCAGACCATCAGGCTTCCAGGCCCATCAGCGCAAAATTCTGGTAACTGTTTAGACATGATGCGGCTTTTGTAAAAACTGCAACCAAGAGCCTTTGTATGCAGGAAAGCGTATAGGATAAGGGGGCATGATAAAACCCGGTTTGCAGCCGGCAAGATATGGTTTGCAAAAGCTGACCAAAACATGTTTCAGAGATCAAGATTCCAGCAGTCAGTTTATGGGTATGCGGCCAACAGAAAAACTGTACATAACCATATAAAGTGAAAAAAGAAACAAATATTGGCAAAAAAGGTCTAATTTCTTAAATGGCATCCTAAAAAGACCATATTTGTTCCTAAAGGAGGAATCATGCATAAAACTGCTATCATCACAGATAGCACATCTGATATTCCTGCAACACTTGCCAGCAAGCATGGCATAACCATGGTGCCTTTGACGGTTATTTTTGAAGACAAAAGCTTCAAAGATGACCGCAAAGAGCTGACCACCAGCCAGTTTTATGAAAAACTGCAGCAGTCCAAAAAGCTTCCCAAGACTGCCCAGCCTTCTCCGGGCGATTTTATCAAAACCTACACCAAGCTTTTAGACCAGTATGACCATATCATCTCCATCCATATTTCAAAAAAAATGTCGGGCACTGTTGCCTCTGCGGAAATGGCCAAAAAAAAGTTTGCAGATGAAAAAATTGCCATCATTGATTCAGAACTGGTCCATATGCCTCTTGGTTTTTTGACTTTAAAAGCAGCAAAACTAGCCCAGCAGGGCAAAGATTTCCAACAGATTATAAGGGAAGTAAACCAATTTAAGGACAAGATTAAGGCTTTGTTTATCCCCAGAACACTGGAGTTTCTGCAAAAAGGAGGCAGGATTGGAAGGGCAAAATCACTGGTCGCCTCCCTGCTGGAAATAAAACCCGTACTGACTTTAAAATATGGAGAGGTATCCCAGTTTAAGACCGCCAGAAGGTGGAAACAAGCCAAAACCGAGTTGATAGAGTCCATGAAAAGCATGGTTGCCAACGGCCGTAAATTGACCGTTTCTGTGGCAGACTCTAATGCACCCCAAGACGGCCTGGAGATGAGAGAAAGAATTGAAAAGACTTTTGCGCCCAGACAAATTTTCAGGGTTGCGTTCGGCTGTGTGCTGGGCACACATATCGGCCCTGGAGCCATAGGAATTACCTTTTATGAAGATTCATAAAATGACAAACAATAAGGAGGAAACATGCCAAAAATAGCACTTGTCACCGACAGTACTTCTGACCTGCCCAAAGACCAAGCGGAAAAATATCATATCACCGTGGTCCCCCTCACTGTCGCTTTCGGCAGCGATGAAACCTATGTTGATGACGGAAAAGAAATTACCCCTAAGCAGTTTTATGATAAGCTCAAGACGGCAAAAAAACTGCCAACATCCGCTCAGCCTACCCCTGCAGATTTCTTAAAGACCTATAAAGATTTAATGGACCAAGGCTATGATACCATCATTTCCATACACATATCTGAGAAAATGTCCGGCACGCTGGCTTCAGCCCATGCCGCAAAAAAGCAATTAGAAGGCAAGGATATAGAAATCATTGATTCCTTAAATGTGCACATGCCCTGCGGGATTATTGTGCTCAAAGCAGCGCAGATGGCCCAAGAGGGAAAATCCAAAGATGAAATACTCAAGAAGGTTCATGAAATGATTGCCAAGGTAAAAACCCTGTTTATCCCCAAAACATTGGAGTTTTTGCAAAAAGGCGGAAGAATCGGCAAAGCCAAGGGTTTGGTTGCTTCTCTTTTGGAAATCAAACCCATATTGACCATCGACGCAGGGGAAATATCCCAGTTTAAGACTACAAGAAGGTGGAAGCAGGCCAAAAAAGAGCTGATAAATTCCATGAAAGAAATGATTGAAAACCCCGAAAAACTGACCGTGATCGTATCGGACTCAGATAATGAAGAAGAAGGGGATCAGCTTGAAGAAACCATCAAAAATGAATTTAATCCCAAGGAAACCATGCGTGCGCATATCGGGGTTATTGTGGGCACCCATGTTGGACCGGGAACCATTGCTGCAGTATTCTTTGAAGAAGATTGAGCCATAAACAAAAACTCAGAGCAATCATCCAAAAAAAGAGGAAAAACCTTTCTGCGCGGGAGAGGCAAAAGAAGAGCCGAGCTGCAGCAGAAAGGTTTTTCCGCTGCCCGCACTATAAGAATGCCAGTGCCATACTAGCATATTATCCGTTCAGGAGCGAAATAGATACCACCATGGTCATTCAAAAAGCTTTATCTGACCATAAAAAGATCATGCTCCCCAAAGTGCATCAAAATAAATTGCAGCTTTTCTATACCCTGGATTTAAAAACACAGCTTCAAAAAGGAACCTATGGTATAATGGAACCTGTACAAAAAAAGTGTGTACCTGCAAAAATAGAAGATATTGATTTGGTTTTGGTGCCAGGGGTCGCATTTGACCGCAATCTCAATCGATTGGGATACGGGGGCGGTTTTTATGACCGCCTGCTTGCCAGGCTCAGCCCGGAAGTAAAAAAGATTGTTTTATGTTTTCATATTCAGCTTGTCCCCCAAGTCCCCACCCTGGACCATGATATAAAGGTAGACATGATCATAACGGAATCGGAGGAAATTGCTTAATGGCCAAAAAGAATAAAATAGCCATATTGATACCGGCTTATAATGAAGAAA
>PWYO01000295.1 GCA_003567835.1 Actinomycetota bacterium
AAATTATTCCTCTACTTTCACCGGACTTGGCTAGCCTTTTAGGAGCCAAGCCAAGGCCTTTTGCAAGTATGAAAATCTTTCTTAATCCATCCTATTTCTATCCAATTACCGCTATCTGGAAATAGCATTTTAACATTTTTTCCAAAGATAAAAAAGTTTTTTTTAAAAAGATTTTTTGCGCTGCATATACCGGTCCAATAAGGTCTGGTTTCCACAGACAAAACCTTTGTATTTGGGCCTGCATATAGGAAAAGATCACCTGTTTTATGGGTGATGGTTTCTAAACCAGTGGGAAAAATTGGGCAATAATGGCACAATTTAGGGCAATATTCGCATATTAATTTACTTTTTGCATGGTATGATGGTTATGCGCAAGTTTGGACTCCCGCTTGCTTATACCAAATATCTTTATACCAAGGAGAAAAATGATGAAAAAAAACCTATTGTTGATAGGCGTGCTGACAGTCATTGTGGTTCTGTTTGCCTTTACAGGGTGTGCCCCGCAGGCAGACCAGGCCCAGCAAGTGACCGAAGCAGCTGCCCAGGAAGAGCCTTCTGCCTCAGAATCAGAAGAAGAATTGGACGAGCCTGCCGAGGTTGCCCCTGAGGCTGAATCAGACCAGGAAGCGTCCCCAGAGGAGCAAACTGCAGAACAAGAGCCGTCTTCTGATTCTTTCCACTTTGAAAGCAAGGGAATTGAAGTAACCATCACCGAGATTACCCAGGGTATGAGCGACAAAGATGAGCCCTATGTCGCCGCTTTGTTTGAAGTAACCAATCATAATGAGTATGATTACAAACCTTGGCTGGTAAGCACCTACCTGCAGCTGGAAGATGGCACCGCATCTGATGGATCCGGTTTTAATGGGGATACCGATCTGGACTTTGCAACCCAGAACTTTGAAGCAAACACCACAAAAACCGGGGTACTGGCCTGGCATTTCAAAGATGTGGAAAATATTGTGCCGGGCAGAGCGGAGATAATTGATTTTAAGTTTACAGAAGATAAACCCGAAGAAGAAAAGGACGGTCCTTTTGTCAGTTCAGTAGAATTTGAAGATATGTATTTTGAGTTCAAGTAAGCTGTGCTTTTTTGCTTCACTTATGGCCCCCCATTTCATTGAATGGGGGGCCATCATAGATGCAAAGGTTTTCCTGGATTAGAAATGGTATTGCAATTTTTTACCAATATTGTTAAAAATAATGCAATTGTATGAACGAAATAGGAATACTGGGTGAAAGAGCATAAGAGCGGCATACGGATTGAACATTTCTTGATGGTCATCACCTCATTTTTTTGGGCTGTGGGCCACCCCTTGGGTAGAATCATAACCAGAAGCATCCATCCCCTCCAGCTGGGTGCGGCAACCCTGGTGGTTGGTTTTGCAGGCCTGCTTATATTCATGATCATTTCCGGTAAGATCAAAAAAATTGCCCAAGTCCCGGTCAGGGATATCTGGATCTCCCTGGGCCTGGGGGTATTCGGCTTTTTTTTATACCAAATTTTGACTTTTAGCGCCCTGGCCCGTATCCCTGCTTCTATAAACGCAGTGCTCATATCCAATAATGTGGTTTTTATCGCCATCCTTGCCGCCCTGCTGCTTAAGGAAAGAATCAGGCTTCCCAGGATTTTGGGTATCGGGCTGGCATTATCCGGTGCGGTTTTGGTCACCTTTAACCAGGGGTTTTCCCTGGGGCCGGGGGCTGTCCATATCGATTTTATGGGGGTTTCTTTTTCGCTGCTTGCCGCTTTATCTTTTGCTTTATATACCGTACTGGGTAAAAAAATACTCAATTTCAATGACCCTTTGATTATTGCGGCCATAGCCCTTTTTTCAGGGGCGGTGCTCCTGAGCATACTCACCGCTTTTACGGTGGGTTTTTCAGAAGTATTTACCTCAGGATGGTCTACGCTTTGGATGACCATTTTTTTGGGGCTGACCATGATCGGCATATCCTATCCCCTGTGGTTTGCCTGCCTTAAAAAGCTTCCCGCCTCCCATATTTCCATATACATTTATCTTACCCCCGTTTTTGGGGTCATACTTTCCCTTATCATCCTCCAGGAGCGTTTTTCATGGCTGTTCTGGGTGGGCAGCGTACTGATTCTAGGGGGGATTGTGGTCACCAACCGATTTGCTTCTGCCAAATCAGACTAGCCGCTGGCCGGCCATCCCTGGAAATGGATTTTCCTACAGCCACCTCTTAAACCGCCGGATATACAGTACTTTTACTGCCTGCATCAACCCAAAATAGGCCGCCAGGGTTAAAAACAGCCAGAAGAAATAAGGCAGAGGCAGTGCTTGAAATCCCATGGCCTGCCCCACCCCGGTAAACGGCAGCACCAAACCTGCCGCCATCACCAGGCTGGTCATAACCAGCACGGGGGTTGCCGCAGTGCTTTGGAAAAAGGGAATTTTTCGGGTCCTGATGATATGCACAACCATGGTCTGGGACAATAAGCCCAACACAAACCATCCGGTTTGAAAAAGCGATTGCTGCCCGCTGCTGCTGGCGCCAAACACAAACCACAGCAGGGCAAAAGTGGTAAAGTCAAAAATCGAACTCACCGGCCCTACAAACAAGGTAAACTGGGCAATGCTTTTGGGGTTCCATTTTTGGGGCTTTGCCATATATTCTTCATCAACATGGTCCCAGGGAAGGGAAATCTGGGAGAAATCATACAGGAGGTTTTGAACCAGCAAATGCAGGGGAAGCATAGGCGGAAAAGGAATAAAGATGCTGGCTACAAGCACGCTAAACACATTCCCAAAATTGGAGCTTACCGTCATCTTGATATACTTCATAATATTGCCAAATACCTTCCGTCCCCGGCTGATGCCTTCTTTGAGCACCATTAAGCTTTTTTCCAGCAGGATGATATCGGCTGATTCTTTGGCAATATCCACCGCATTGTCCACAGAAATCCCCACATCAGCATCACGGAGAGCCGGTGCATCATTGATTCCGTCGCCCAGGAATCCTGCAGTATGGCCATTCTGTTTAATAGTATTGAGAACTCTTGATTTTTGCAGGGGCGCCATACGCACAAAAACATTGTTCTCTTCTACGGCCTCCTGCAACCCTTGATCGTTCAGGGCATCAATATCATTTCCCTCCAGCAGCCCCTGTATAGAAAAACCGATTTCCCGGCAGGTCCGTCTGGTAGCGATGGCATTATCCCCGGTAATCACACAAACTCTGACCCCCTGGCTTTGAAGGGCTTTTAAGGCTGGGCCGGAAGTGGCTTTTGCCGGATCCAAAAAACCAATCAACCCCAGCAGGGTCAAATCTTTTTCATCTTCAATGCGGTAATGCTCAGCCTTTTTTTTGCAGATTTTTTTGGCCAAAACCAAAACTCTTAATCCGCCATGGGTCATTTTTTCTGCAGTATCCATAATCTGATTGCGTTTTTCGCTGGAAAGGGGGAGATTCTGATCCCCCGCTGATGCTTGCACCAATAAGGATACCATCTCTTTGGCAGCACCCTTGCAGATCAAAATATGCTCTCCTTTGCTGTTTTCTACAATGACCGACATCCGTCTCCGGACAGTCTGAAAAGGAATCTCATCAATTTTTTTAAATTTCTGCTCAAGGCCCGCGATGTTTTGAATCTGGGGATTTTCCAATACCGCTTCATCCAGCGGATTTTTTAACCCTGTCTGAAAAAAACTGTTGAGATAAAGGTAAGGCAGAATCCGTTCATCGGTTTCTCCTTTGCAGTCGACATACTGGACCATGGCCACACGATCTTCGGTAAGTGTCCCTGTCTTATCGGTGCATAATACATCCATTGCCCCCAGGTTCTGTATGGCATTCAGCCTTTTTACAATGGTTTTTTTGCGGGCCATTTCCATGGTGCCTTTGGCCAGGTTTGCAGTGATAATGGTGGGCAGCATCTCCGGGGTCAAGCCAACCGCCACTGCCAGCCCGAACAAAAGCGCCTGAAACCAGTTGCCCTGGACAAATCCGCTGATCAGAAAAATAATCGGCACCATAATCAGCATAAAACGGATCAGCAGCACACTTACATTCTTGATGCCCATATCGAAACTGGTTGGCGGATGATGGCCCACCAGCTGCTTAGCCATGGAACCAAAATATGTATCATTGCCGGTGGCAATGACCACCGCTTTTGCTGTGCCGCTTACAATATTGGTGCCCATAAACCCAATATTTTGTAAATCGAAGGCATTGGCGGAATTGATAGTTGCTGGTTGGTTTACGGCCCCGGAAATACCTGGGTGCTGATTTTTTTCAACAGGAAGTGATTCGCCGGTAAGCGCTGCTTCATTGATGGAAAGGTTGTTGGCACTGAGTATGCGTAAATCTGCAGGGATGATATCTCCAGCCGATAAGAAAACAATGTCTCCAGGCACAAGATCTGTGGTAGGAAGCTCTTGCCTGCCGGTTTCCTTGCGCTGCACCATCGCTCTGTTCTGTATCAGGGACATGAGCTGGGCCGCAGCCTGGCCGGCCTTGTATTCCTGTATAAAGGCAAGCAGCACACTTATAAGTACCAGTGTGCTGATAATAATCAAGGCGGTTACATCCTGTTCCCCGGGCGGGGCAAACACATATTCGGTCAGAAAAGAAGCAATAGCCAATAATACCAGGACACCTACAAAGGGGTTGATAAAGGCACTGACCAGATGGCGGTACCAGGCAGGGGCCTTTTCATGGTCAATCTTATTCTTGCCGTAGGTCTCCAGGCGCTCCCTGGCCTCAGCCTGGTCCAGCCCTTCTTCGCCGGTCTGCAAATCGGCCAATATTTTGCCGGTTTCAGCCATGGAGGCCCGAGCCAAAAGGCGTGAGGCCTGCAGGACTGCATGGCTTACCTCCCGGGAATGGCTTTCTTTTCCTGCCAGCTTTAGAATGCGTCTTCTTAAGAATTGCATAGAAGGGCCTGGCTTTTGGCTGCATCGATTCAAAAAATTCCCTGCGTTTGCAGGGAAGCCATGGTTTGTATGCAGCGTTTTATATGCTGCTAATCAAACCACAATTTTGGCCAAATTACAATGAGACCATCAAAATATTGGGTACAAGGTTTGAATATTTTTACCTGGCTGCTGGCCGCCTTGCCCATTGGTGAAAGAGGGGTTGATTATGTTTGGGATATACGGGTCTTGGCTGTCCAGTTTGACTCTATGGCTGGGATTGCAACAGTTTCCGTCTCCTGAAGCCAGACAAGGCAAACCGGAGCCCCGCTTTGGCCGGGGTAAGCCAAACGAGGTGTGCATTGTTTTTGGAATTGTTTAATATCCTGGGTACCATAAAATCAGCCACCGTTTGGGGCCAATCCCCCAGTATATTGATTATTTTTATAAACTTTTCATTTTCCATAGGCGATTTTTGTCCATCCAGGCCTTGGGTAACAAAATCTGTGGGCATCATCCCCGGGGACAGGCGGCCTGCCAGAACACCGGACCCTTCCAGCTCTAGGGCCAGCCCTTTGGTAAAATAGGTAAGGGCATGTTTGGTCATGCCGTAGATGATGGTTTTGGGCTGAATCATACCATTGGACCCCAGACCTTCCATATTCCATATCTGCCCATGTCCCTGAGCACGCATATTTTTAGCAGCAACCTGGGAGCCGTACATCATTCCTTTGATATTGGTATCTATGACCCCGTCCATATACTGCTTGCTGAGATCATAAAACCGCATGTAGGGGCTGTTCTGTCCAGCATTATTGATCCAAAAATCAATTGTATGCCATGTATCCCAAGATCGCGCCCAAAGCTTCTCCAGCGCATCCATGCTGGTTACATCTGCAGCCGTATACAGGACACTGCCTGAAAATTCAGCCAGTTCTTTTCTGGCATACTCCAATGAATTTTGATTTTTTGATGAAACAGTCACCCTGCATCCCTGTTGCAGAAATTTTTTTGCCATACAGAGGCCAAACCCTCTGGTGCTTCCAGTTATAACCACGCTTTTCAATGCAATCTCCTTTTTCATGATGCTTTTCTTATGCAATGCTTTTGCCCGGTTGGACCATAACCATCAAGCCTATGGGCCGCCCCCGGCCATGGATATAGGACCATGATCATGCCTCATTTTAGGGATAGGAAAAATGATGCACAATGTATCGCACCGATTTTGAAAGCTGCCTGTGGGCAGCCTTCCGTGTTCAGGGGCCCCTGCCTATATTTTATACCGCTATTTGCGCCGACGGTTCGATTCAAGAAAACTTTTGAATATGGCAATCGATCCTTGCTGGAAAATCAGATCAGGGGAGTACTTAAAAAGTCTGGACGCCACCTTTCAAAGACTCCCCTGCATATGTACTATATCATAGAACCATGATACTTTATAGGCGATTATGCCAGCGGTTTGCCTCAGCAAGCATGCTTCATTTTAAAATATAGAGAAAAGAAAAGAGATGGAAACAGAGGGTCCAAGGCTCTTCTTTTTCCCATGGTTTTGACTGCCGATCTGGTATGCACCAGGCATGGTGGAGACCTTTTTATGATTTCCAGGCCTTTCTTGTATATGTTGACCGTCCCTGAGGCTTAACTGCAAAAAAAGCATCCATAAAACGGTTATTTTACCCAGGATTATACCTGCAAAATGGTTTTTTGCAGTCTGGCAAACCTGGTTAAACTTTCCTCTGAGCTGTGCATGGTTCTAAAACCAAAAGATTCTAAAAAGACGGCAGCCAAACGGCATGACTGTCTGGGGCTTTTTTAGATAGGAAATCGGTAAAAAATATTTTTTATTTTTGAGCCATTGCACATGGTTTAGGCAGAAAAATCTTTATAGCATGCTGCAGATACAATTTTATTGAAACCATGCGCATCATCGCTTAAGATAGGCATACTATGAAAAAAGCAATGATAGTTGTGATTTGTTTTCTGGTATTTGCCGCCCCTCTTGCAGGATGCGGCAAAGCAGATCCAGCACCAGTAGGGCAGACCTATCTGGATTTTTGGGCTGAAGGAAATTATGACCAAATGTATCAAATGCTTTCCTCTGAGGCCCAATCTTGTATAGACCAGGAAACTTTTAGAACAAGATACAACCATATATTTTCTGCAATGAAATTAAACAACCTGGATATCATGCCCTACGAAGTATCCGTGGAAGAAGACCATGCCTATTTTGAAGTAAAAATCATATTTGACACAGATACCGTGGGTTCATTTGAAAAGACCTATACCTTGCCCATGGTCTATGAGCAAGACCAATGGACCATTGCATGGACCCCTTCCCTTATTTTCCCTGATCTTGAACCGGGCGATGATGTATTGCTTACCAGACAGGCCCCCCAGCGCGGTTTTATCCTGGACCGAGACCGACAGCCCCTGGCTTATAAAGGGCATGGCTATGAAGTTGCAGGTGTGCCTGAGAAAATTCCCAACCAGGAACAATTTGCAGAAATGCTGGCGCCCCTGCTGGAGGTAAGCCAAGACCGTATTTTAGAAGAGCTCAACCAGGACTGGGTGCAGCCCCACCACCGGGTTCCTTTGCGCAATTTTCCGTTCAATATCAGCCAGGAATTCAAAGATGATCTCCTGTCTGTTCAAGGGGTTCTTTTGTCTACAATCGATATGCGGCAATACCCCTATGCAGATATTTTTGCCCATATCACCGGCTATATTGCCCCCATTACAGCGGAACAGCTGGAAACCAAGCAAAACCAGGGGTATGGTCCGCAGGATTTGGTAGGCCAGACGGGCATAGAGTCTTCCATGGACAAAGAGCTGCATGGAAAACCCGGCTACACCCTATTTATCAGAGATGCTGAAGGGGCATACAAAAAAACCATCGCTCAATCACCTGTGCAGGATGGCCACAATATTCAATTAACCGTCGATGCCCAGCTTCAGTCGGTTGTTTTCGAGGCTATGGACCAGAACAAGGGAGCGGTTATTGCCATAAACCCCCTAACCGGCGAAGTGCTGGCCATGGTCAGCCAGCCTGCATACGATCCCAATGTTTTTCCTGCCATCATAACCCCCTCCCAGTGGAAGGAAATTTCAGAAAATGAAGGGCATCCATTTTTAAACAGGTGTGTAGGCGCCCTGTATCCTCCAGGCTCCACCATCAAACCATTCACTGCAGCAATGGGCCTGGAACAAGAAATTATCACCCCGCAAACAGTGGTAGAGGAAGCGGAAAATCTTGAATGGAAGCCCTCGCCTCAATGGGGTGATCATGTGATCAAAAGAGTCGATCATCCCCCGGGCGAGGTCAACCTGGACCGGGCGCTGGTATGGTCCAACAATATTTACTTTGCATGGCTGGCCTTAGAGTTGGGCGGAGAAACTTTTGAACAATATGCAGAAAGCTACGGGTTTGGAAAGCCCTTGTCCTTTCCCCTGCCTGCTGCCACTTCCCAGGTTAAAAATCCTCATTCGGATTGGTCTCCCCCGCTGCTGGCCGATTCCGGCTACGGTCAGGGTGAGATGCTCATCAACCCCTTACAGCTCACCTCCATGCTTGCTGCCTTTGCAAATGAGGGGGACATCATGCTGCCCAGCCTTGTGATGGAAATCCAAGATCATGCTGAACAGACAGTGACCTCTTTTAGCCCGGTTATCTGGAAAGAACAGGTCATTGCACCATCTTCTCTGGACCAGATACACCCCTCGCTTATCAAGG
>PWYO01000030.1 GCA_003567835.1 Actinomycetota bacterium
CTCATATACCTGCTTGAGACTAAAGGTTACCCCTTCCATTACGCTCCGGGCAAAATCTCCATGATTGTGTCTTAAAGTAGCCCCGATGAAAGCGCCTTTTGCATGGGGGTCTGGGTAGGGACATCGTTCCCCTATAAGGTAGGGGAGAAATAAAAGGTTTTTACTCCCGGGCTCAGAATCTTTCTCTACCGCCTGATCAATGATCTTGTATACATTTTTCCCGCCTGTTTTGGCCTGATGCATTTCATATTTGCAAAGTGTATCTCTAAACCATTGCAGGGATCCGCCTGCGGCCAGGGTTACACCCATGATATGCCATTTGTCAGGTGCATTATTGCAAAATACCTGCAAATTGCCTGTAGAGTTAAAAACAAATCCATTGAGCCCCATGGCCACGATACCAGCTGTACCCAGGGTTATGCCCAATATGCCTTCTTTGATTAACCCCGTGCCCGTGGTTTGTATCACCGCATCGCCGCCCCCACCCATTACTGGTGTATCTTTTTGAAGCCCTGTTTGACCGGCTACGTCTTTTGTGATAAAACCTGTAATCTCTGTTGATTCAAAACATTCCGGAAGCAGATGCACGGGTATGTTTAAAATGTTTAGCAGCGCAGTATTCCATCTCCTGTTTTTTACATCAAACAGGCCTGTTCCCGAGGCATCTGAAACCTCTGTGGCAAACTTTCCGGTTAGTTTATACCGAATATAATCCTTGGGATTTAAAAATATGGTGGACTGTTGGAAATTGTCTGGTTCTTCGTCTTTTAACCAAAGTATTTTGCTGCCGGTATAACCGGGGAGCATGCTGTTGTTGGTGTATTCAAGGAGGTTATTTTTGCCGTCAACCATTTCATAGACTTTCTGGCACTGTTTATGGGATCGCTGGTCATTCCATAGATAGGCAGGACGCAATACTTCATGGTTTTTGCCCAAAGCAACCAGGCCATGCATCTGGCCTGAAAGGCCGATTGCTTCAATGTTTTTGGTATCAATCCCGCTGGCATGAATGATATGCTTCAAGGTTTGAAGGGTGGCTTCCCACCAATGGCCAGGATCTTGCTCGGCCCATCCCGGCTTTGGTGTAGAAAGCGGGTATTCTTCCGTGGCCGAAGAGACCACCCTTCCCTTGCTGTCTACAAGAATTGACTTACATCCGGAGGTACCAATATCAATTCCCACAATGTATTTTTCTACCACAAGCGACCTCCTTTCCATTACAGGTATCGTATTCTTATATGTTTTATTAGTAGATATTCATAAAGACCTTCAGGCCCGTGCTCATGACCGAAACCGCTGTCTTTCCACCCGCCATAAGGCGCAAAAAGCACCCCGGCATCTACATTGTTTATGGCCACATTTCCTGCGTCAATATTTTTGGAAATGGTATTTGCACGGCTCAAATTTTCCGTATATACAATAGCAGCCAAACCGTATACCGAGTCATTTGCCAGCTGTATTGCCTGCTGGTCATCCTTAAAGGGCATCACCCCAACCACTGGGCCAAATGTTTCTTCTTTCATTATCAGCATCTCATGATTGGCATCCCTGATGATGGTGGGCTCGAAATAATACCCTTTTTTATATTTTTCTCCTTGGGGCTCTTTTCCTCCGCAGGTGGTTTTAGCGCCTTTTTGCAGTGCATCTGCAATATGTTTTTGGGCGGTCTTGAGGCCGCCTTTTGTACACATGGGACCCAGGTTGCAGTCTTCTTGTAAACCGTTTCCTATGGTAAGCGCTTGGGTCTGCTCAGTAAACATTTGCAGAAATTGTTCATATATGGATGCATCTACATAAATACGATTAATGGCAATGCAGATCTGGCCCATATTTCTAAAAGAGCGCCTGACTGCACCTTTGACTGCTTCTTCTACATTGCAGTCTTTGCAAACCACCATGGGTAAGCTTCCCCCCAACTCAAGAGAGACTTTTTTGAAGTTGTCCACACAACCTGCAAGGACCTGTCTGCCGGTTTCAGTGGACCCCGTAAAAGCAACTTTTTTTACAATTTTGCTATCAAAAAGAATGGGCCCAATTTCGGAACCCGAACCGGTAATGGCATTTATGGTGCCAGCCGGCAAACCTGCATCGTACAGGCATTGCGCGAAAGCCAGCGGAGAAAGGGGTGTTTCTGAAGGCAGCTTCGCCACAATTGTACATCCTGCCGCCAAGGCGCCGCCAATTTTCCATGCCAGCAGTTCAATGGGGTAGTTCCAGGGTGATATGGCTGCAGAAACGCCTACCGGCTGGTAGGTGACCCTGCTTTCCATGTCCGCTTCTTCATTGGGAACAATTCTGCCGTAGACCCTTTCCCCCTCTTCTGCATAATAGCGGAGAATATCTGCGCCTTTCTCTACTTCTCCCAGGGCTTCTTTAAAAGGTTTTCCTTGTTCCTGGGTCATGAGTTTAGCAATTTCCTCTTTTCTTTCGGACACCAGGCGGCTGGCTTTTCTTAGATAACCGCCTCTATGAAATGGTGATTGTGCTGCCCATCCCTGAAAAGCCTGATTCGCAGCATGGATTGCTTTTGTCACATCGGGTTGATGTGCTTTGGGGACTTGTGCAAAAACTTCCCCTGTTGCCGGATTGTATACATCCAGAGTATCTTTATCTTGCGCTTCAACCCAATTTCCTCCTATAAGCATGGTTTTTTTAATCATGTTTTATGCTCCCTCAATCATGCATGGTAATGCATTGTTTTATTGTTCCGAAGGTTCGATTTTGCAGGTAACCCAGACTACAATAAGAGGCATGTTGCCTGCTTGCTTGGTGGTATGAAAAACGCCGGGAGGCACATATAAGGCATCTCCCTGTTCTATTTTGTACGCATCTTCTCCTACAATCATGGTTCCTTTGCCAAAGACCACATAATAGACTTCTTCCATGTCATCATGGCTGTGCCCTGTAGTGGTTCCAGTGGGATAAATGGTTGTATGGCCCAAGGTAAGTCTTCTAGACGGGCAATCCTTTTGTTCAGGATTAATCAGGTAATAGGTATCCCGCAGCACCGCTTTATCCCTGTTTTTTACCCTGTCTCTTAAAGACCGGGGATCCAGATCTGGAGAAACGGATTGGATGTTTTTTACGTATTTCATTTTAAAAGACCTCCAGTGCAAAATAAGTTTTATAAAAATAAGGTTTATAATAATTTAATACTGTTGAATAGGTTTTGCCTTTCTCCTCATTATCATACTTTGGTTTGCTTGAATCAACACAGGTCTTGTAATGGTAAGACTCTGACTGCATAAAAACAAGCTGTGAATGGTTGTTCTGCAAAACATACTCATAAGTTCATCTTATTAATGAAGAAAATATAAATCATTTGACAATCAATCAAATTATAGGTTAAAATTACTGGTATGACCAGTTAGAATTTGTGATGATAACAAATTTTTTGCTATGAGCTCTAACAATGAACAAATTCAAATGATCTGTTCAATCTCTATTAAATAGGGAACAACCTACATCAGCGGCTACAGGGTTTAAATCTTATGATAATGATTGTTAACCTAAAAAAATGCAAAGAGATGCAGCGACCAAATCGGACAGCCAGCGATAAGATTACAAATTTTTCAAGAATGTATAAGCGAAAACGGCAAGTATTCATTTTTCTTTGATATATAATTTTTTCATAATAATCTAGAATGAACTGAAATGATTGGAAAGTAGAATTTTTTTTCCCTACTTTTCCATCTATTTATCAACATTATAATGCTAATCATAGGGAGATAGGAGGAAAGTTTGAATAAAAGGGCAACAGCTTTAATTACCAACCCAAATTTTGGGTTGGGTTTGGCGGCCATTATCCTGTTTGTGATATTGAGCGTCGCTACGGGCACCTTTTTTACAGCTACCAATCTTTTTTCCATAGCCAGGACCATGTCGCTTTATGTTTTTGTAGGCTTGACCCAGGCCGTGGTATTGGTGGTTGGAGATATGAACTTATCAGCAGGTGCAATTGGAGGTTTGGCCACAGTCTCTGCGGGCTATCTGATGGATGCCATGGGCTTTCCGGGCTATGTAGCAGTCATTGCTGCATTGGCGGTTGGTATATTGTGCGGTCTGATCAACGGAATTATCTCAGCCAGATTTGAGATTAACGCCTTTGTGGTAACCCTGGCTACTTCTTTTGTATTTACCGGTATCAACTATGGGTTTACACGCGGCGTTGCTTTTACAGATATACCGGCTACGGTAAGGGTTATGGCTAGAGGCGCTGTTTTTGGAATTCCATACCTATTTTTATTTATGTTCGCAGTTTTGGTGATCCTTTATGTCTTTTATAATCAAAATGTGCTGGGCCGCAGGCTGATGGCAATCGGTCAGAATGTTGAAGCGGCAAGGTTTTCCGGCATCAATTCTAAGAACCTCAAAGTGTTCAGCCATACTTTATCTGGCTTTATGGCTTCACTTGCCGGTGTGCTCTATATTTCAAGGATGGGTTCAGCCCAGCCGGCTACCGGCCAGGATTGGCTGATTATTTCTTTTGCGGTGGCAATCATTGGCGGCACCGCCTTAAGCGGCGGGGTCATTACCCCACTGGGTATTTTCATCGGTGCTGCGGTGCTGGTTATGATTAAAAATGGTTTGGTGATTTTAAGGACCAATGTATATTGGGAACAGGCATTTTTAGGATTGCTGATACTGTTTGCTGTAGGCATAGACGCTTTTAGGACTTATATGAACAGAAGAAGACTTGTTTCATAATCAATTGCAAGCAGGCAAAGGGGGATAACAATGTGATGGAAATTTTTTTGGTTGGTTTTTATAAAAACCGCCATCGTCTGGATACCTTGCCATAAAAGGAATCTAGATGAATCACAACCATTGTGCATGTGAAATAATGATAATAAAAGGAAGGAAACCAATGAAAAGGAAATTGAGTTTAATATTAATAGTGGTTTTTGCGACCAGTATGACCTTGGCTGGATTGGGCATGGGATGTGCCCCTGTTGAGGACCCTGTGGTTGATGAGCCGCTGGTAGACGATCCTGAAATTGAAGACCTGCAAGAGGCCGAGATACCCGATGTTGATGTTGAGGTACCTGAGGTTGATGAACCGGATGTTGATGTTGCAGATATCAGCATTGCCTGCTACTGGCCGGAACCACATCCCTATTATGAATCCGTCCGTGAAGGGCATGCCCAGTTTACTGAAGACTATGGCATTGAAATAATCTCTCAAGTGGGCACAGACTGGAGCATGACCACCCAGTTGGAACAGGTTGAAGCGATGATGGCCCAGGATTTTGATGCCATATCCCTTTACCCAGTCGATGCAGCAGGCTCAAATGTTCTGTTTGAAGATATGGCAGCGATGGGCATATACGGGATAGGTTATGGCGCACAGGTAGAACTGCCTACCCAAGCAGAGTTTATCCTGGCCACTGATGTAAAGGCAGCAGCCATGGCGGCTACAGAAAAAGTCATCAAGACCATGGGAGAAGAAGGCAACATACTCAACATCCTTGAGTTTGTTGAGGATCCCAATACTGTATTAAGAGACGAAGGCATAAACGAAGTTGTGGACCAGTACCCAGATGTTGAAATTATCCAGACCATTGCCAACCTGGCTTCTATTGAAGAGGCCTATGAGCAAATAGAAAGTGCCATAGCCGGATTGGGCGATGACCTGCACGGAATGGTAACCACGGGCTATAACCCTACCGTTGGTGCTGCTCAGGTATTGTCTGAGATGGAAAACGATAGAATCGCTTATGTGGGCATCGATGATGATCCCGTTGTTCTGCAGGCTATTGAAGACGGATATGTAACCGGATCATTTGCTCAGAGTCCGTACTACCAGGGCTATGTCACCAATGTCCTGTTGATGTATCTGGCGAAAGGCTATGAGTCTAAGGGTTTTGAATTCATAGATACTGCCGGAATTATCGTAACCCAGGATAATATGGATACATTCATGGATGAGCTGTGGCAGCAAGCCTTTGATGATGCAGAGAATGCATTGGATATATGGTTTCAGTAAGCTAAAAAACTAAAAAGAGGGGGGGTAATCTACGTGTTGCAGGTTAAGAACATAAGCAAAGCATTTCCCGGTGTTCAAGCCCTGGATGATGTGTCTATTGATTTCCAGGGAGGGGAACTGCACGGGCTTTTAGGAGAAAACGGTGCTGGTAAAAGCACCCTTGTGAAAATTATATGTGGTGTTTACAAGCAGGATAAAGGGCAGTTGTTTTACAATAAAAAACCGCTGGAGGTTGAGAGCGTAAAAGATGCTTCATCCAAAGGAATTAACATGGTGATGCAGGAACTCCAGGTGTTAAACATCAGCTCGGTGGCTGAAAATATCATGATTGATAAATTTGATAAATTTTCCAAGGGTGGTTTTATCAATTGGAGAAGGATCCATAAAGAAGCCCAACAGTTTCTTGATTTTGTAGAACTAGATGTCCCCCCCACAGCGCTTGTTGGTTATCTGAGTCCTGTGCAGAAAAAAATGGTCCAGATTGCCAGAGCATTGTCTTCGCAATCTAAAATACTCCTTTTAGATGAACCTACCTCCTCCATAACGGATAAAGAAGCTGACATATTGTTCGGTATTTTAAACAAGCTAAAAGAGCAGGGCATTGTGCTGATCTTTGTAACCCATAAGCTTGAAGAAGTGTTTAAATATTGCGAGAAAGCCTCCGTATTAAGGGACGGCAAGCTGATTGGTACAAAGCCGATCAGTGAGTTGAAGCAAAAAGAAGTCATACGGATGATGATCGGGCGTGAGGAAAAAATTGAAAGTTATTCCAATGAGAATGTAAACCGCAGCAAAAAAGTTCTGGAAGTCAGGAATTTGAGCAGAGAAAACAAAGTACATGATGTGAGCCTGGATTTATATGAGGGGGAAGTATTGGGCATTTACGGTTTGATTGGTTCAGGAAGGACCGAATTTGCCCGTTTGCTCATAGGGGAAGACAAAAAAGATAGCGGTGAAGTCATACTGAATGGAAAGAAAATAGAGATCAAGTCATTATCGGAAGCCATCTATAAATACAAAATGGGTTATGTTACCGAGAACCGCAAAGAAGAAGGCCTTTTCCTTATGGATAATGTGCGAAGAAATGTCAATGTGGTGGTTTGGCCAGAGATTTCAGGCAATCTGTTAAAACTGATAAAGAATAAGGCCGAAAGAGATAATGTAAAAAAAATGATCAAAGAATTGGATATACGGGTTACCAACAGTGAACAGATTGTGGGCAACCTAAGCGGCGGTAACCAGCAGAAAGTCAGCATTGCCAAATGGCTGATTGCAGAATGCGAAATTCTAATATTTGATGAGCCCACTATTGGCATAGATGTAGGGGCAAAGAAATATATTCACAAGCTTATTTATAATCTGGCCAATGATTACAATAAATCGATCATTCTCATTTCATCCGATTTGCCTGAGGTGGTGACCATATCCAATAGGATTATTGTCTTTAACAATAAAAAAGTTATTGGCGAAGTTGAGGAAGTGCCCAAAATTGAAGATAGCTATGACCAGGTAAGTCATCAAATCGGAGAATTTTATTTAAAAAAAGTCTAAGCTTAAAAACCCAATGACCATCGAATGCTTGGTGAGACAGTGCAAGATTTACAATTTGGCGGTGGGGCATGGCGGGAATTTTACGCGATATGATATGCGCTTTTTGGACAGCATCACCCAGCATACTGTAAGACATGCATTTGAATTGCTTATAGTTTACAGCTTATGGCCGCAATCCAATTATTTTATGACCAGTTCTGTCTTCTAAAAAAATTTGAAAATGGTTTTAAGACCCAATATTTTTGTGCAAAAAATGATTACAGTACATCTATCATGGGGTTAGGGTGTTTTCAAAGCTGTAGTTGGAAAGGAAAATAATGTGAATGATTATGGGCAAAGGATACAATGGTAGGATACTGAATGTAGATTTATCAACTAAAGGTACAGAAATTATTGAACCGGACGATTTGTTTTATAAAAAATATTTTGGGGGCGCCTGCTTGGGCGCATATTTTCTTCTAAAAGAACTTAAACCCAAGATTGACCCTTTATCTGACCAAAATATGATCATATTCTCCACTTCTCCGATTACCGGTGTAGAATGCCCTGGTACAGCAATGCATAATGTCATCACCAAATCACCGCTTACCAATTGCATAACAGAGGCGACCACCCCCGGCCATCTAGGGGCTAAGATCAAAAAAGCAGGCTATGATGCCATTATCATCAAAGGCAAATCAGAAAAGCCCTGCTTTATTACCATAAACGATGATGAAATCAGCATATGCAGTGCTGCGGATCTATGGGGCAAAACCACTTCCCAAACCTATGATTTTCTGGCAAACCATTTTCATGACCCTGGCTATAGCATGGCAGTCATAGGACCCGCCGGGGAAAAACTGATAAGATATGCATCTATTGTCACCGACCACTGTTTTTTAAGTGCCCGGGGCGGCGTAGGTGCGGTTATGGGCTCCAAGAATCTAAAGGCATTATGTGTAAAAGGAACCGGGGATATCCATGTGGCAGACCAGGGAAAACTTAGGGCTTTATCGGAATATTTTA
>PWYO01000308.1 GCA_003567835.1 Actinomycetota bacterium
AAAACCGGTGGCAGGCATATGCGGCCAGGTGGACGGTTCGGTAATCCCGGACATGATTGGCCTGGAGGCCGGCCAGTCCTCATTTGGCGATGTCTATGCCTGGTTTCGGGACCTGCTTTTCTGGCCCATGGAAGCGCTTATGGACCTGGATGCGGCCCAAAAGGAAAAAATTTTAGATGCAATCATACCCCGGCTTAGCCGGGAGGCACAAAAAATAGATCCTTCCCAGACCGGGCTTCTGGCCCTGGACTGGCTAAACGGCAGAAGGACCCCCGATGCAGACCAGACCCTCAAAGGGGCCATAGCCGGCCTCACCCTGGGTACCACCGCCCCCAAGATATTCAGGGCCCTGGTTGAATCCACCGCTTTTGGGGCCAGGGCCATTGTGGAGCGGTTCAGGGGCCAAGGCATCCAGATTGACAATGTGGTGGGTATCGGGGGCATCAGCAAGAAGTCCCCCCTGGTGATGCAGGTGCTGGCTGATGTTTTGGACATGCCGGTACGGGCAGCCGCCTCCGGGCAGGCAGTGGCCCTGGGCGCGGCCATGTTTGGAGCGGCAGCCGCAGGGCTCTACGCAGACATAAAAGAAGCCCAGAAGCATATGGGAAGCGGTTTTGTGACCACCTACACCCCGGACAGAAAAAGAGCCGCATTCTACAGCAAGCTGTATGCCAAATACCGCACCATGGGCCAGAACCTGGAAGATCTTTTAAGGGGGCTTTGATGAACCAGGCGCTCAAGGAAAAAGTGTTTGAAGCCAATATGGCCCTGGTTGAGCGGGGGCTTGTGATGCATACCTTCGGCAATGTCTCTGCTGTTGACCGTGACAAAAAGGTGGTCTGCATCAAGCCCAGCGGGGTGGATTATGCAAAGATGAAGCCCCAGGATATGGTGCTTTTGGACCTGGAAGGCCAGGTGCTGGAAGGAGAACTGAAACCCTCTTCAGACACCAAGACCCACCTTGCCCTCTATAAAGGCTTTCCGGATATCGGCGGGGTGGCCCATACCCATTCCGGTTATGCCACCGCCTGGGCCCAGGCCAAACGTCCGCTTCCCTGCCTGGGGACCACCCATGCGGACCATTTTTACGGCCCCATCCCCTGCACCGGGGCCCTCTCTGAACACAGAATCCAAAAAGACTATGAGAAGGAAACCGGAAAGCTAATCATAGAGACCTTCAAAGGCATTGACTACCGGCATATGAAAGCGGTGCTGGTGGCCTGCCATGGACCGTTTACATGGGGAAAAGATGCAGCCGAAGCAGTGTTTGTCAGTGCCATGCTGGAAGCGGTGGCCCGGACCAGCTTCTGTTCGGTTTTGCTTAAAAAAGACCTAAAAAACATACAACAAGCCCTGCTGGACAAACATTACCTTAGAAAGCACGGAGCCGGTGCTTATTATGGGCAGAAATCAAAAGGGTAAAAAGCAGGCTCTTCTATTGAATTTCTTTATATTATAGAATGATAATTGCATTTGTACTATAATCTTTAGCGGTATGGAATTTAGCAAACAAAAAAAATGGATATTGATTATTGGGGCATGCTTATGCATTCCGCTGATGGCCATGTTTGTTTCATGCAGACTGGTAGAGCCTCAACAAGAAATTATACCTGACCCAGAAAATCAGGATGCGGAGATTGGGGAAGGCTTGCCTGCAGATCCCGATCGCAGGGGTCGGATAAGCCTATCTTTATGGGATTGTCTTGAAGCTAAGGAAAGACTGGCACTCATGGAGTCGGTGGATGCATTTATGGATATGCACCCCGAGATTCATATGGAAGTAAGGCATATTAGAAGTGAAGAAGAGCTGCTCGACCAGTTCGAAGCAGCCAGTCTTGCTGGTGCTGGACCGGATATGGCCGTTGTTGATTTGGTCTCGGTGCAGCGTATGGCTGAAAGCAATGTCATAAAGGAAATTGAAGATATGGATTATATCCGATTTCTGCCAGGACTGGCGGAGACGTCTGTTTATAATGGCAATAACTATATGGTGCCCTTCAGGGCAACAGATTTCCTTACTTTTTATTATAACCAGGATTTTGTTGAAAGCGCACCTCTTGATTTTGAAACTGTGATTGAATACAGCCAGGATTTAAATGATTTGGATGAACCGGCTTATGGTTTTGTGTTAAATAAAACAGAACCTGACTGGATTATTCCTTTTGTGGGCGGGTATTCTACATGGATTGTTGATTATACCAACTATTCCATAAGCCTGGATACCCAAGCCATGGAAAAAACACTGGATTTTCTTTATATGCTCTATGACCCCCTGGATCCAGTTATCACCCAGGATATGGATTATGAGGAAATGCATACCCTGTTTGCCAGCGGCAATATCCATATGATGATCAATTCTTTTAAAGTGCGGGAACAGTACCTGGCAGAGGGAATCAACCTGGGTGCTTCGGTGATACCTGAAGTATACGGCGAGGGCAAAAACCCCACCCCCTTGATCAGCGGAAAAGGAATGATGATCAATGCAAACAGTTTTGGGGAAGAGCTGCAGGCTGCCAAAGAGTTTATCGAATTTATGCTGTCTGTTGACCAGCAGGTCAAGTGGACCCAGGACACAGACACATTTCCTGCAGTGGTGGAAGCGGGAGAAAGCAATTATTTTAGAAATAATGAACTTTTAAGCAATATGTTGAGCCAAGCTGAATTGTGCAGAGGTGTTCCTCCTGATAGTGTGATGCGGGTGGTAAGGGATGCCATTCGAATCAATGTCCCCAAAGCAATAACCGGTGAATGGCCAGTCGAAGAAGCAGCAAGAAAAATTCAGGAAGATGCCATTCGGCTTAGAGCAGGGAGTACCACCATCGAAGATCTACGGGAAGAATCACTTCAACAGCAAGGAGGAGAATAATTAATGGAGAACTATGAAGATCATGGATTGCGGTCCTTTCTAATAAAGGGATTGATTATTATAGCAATAGCTTTGGTGTTTCTGTTTATGGGAGGAATTTTTACAGTGGGCATTATTGCGGCGGCCAATGATATCCCTCCCAGGGATTTGCTGAGAGGGCAGATCAGCCAAATAGAAGAACCAGTGTTAACCCCGAGACCGCAAGAAACTGAAGAGCAGGCTGACCCGGAACAACTACCCGGCCTTTCTGAAATTGAACCTGGGCAAATACCATCACTCATGGCGTTTGATGAAGCGATTAGTCAAATCGCGGACATGGTCACCCCCTCTGTGGTAAACATTAGGGTGCAATTGAGACAAGAGGATGTTTTCGGCAGTGAAATATTTGGCGAGGGGGTAGGCTCCGGGGTTATTTATTCAGAAGACGGATATATTATTACCAATAGCCATTTGGTGCAGCAGGCCGAAGAAATGCTTGTGCAGCTGCATGATGGCACAGATCACCCGGCAGAGCTTATAGGCGCTGATCCCAATACGGATGTTGCAGTACTAAAAATTGAGACAGAAGGGCTGCGAGCTGCAGATTTTACATCTATTGAAAATGTAGATGTGGGCGCAATTGCCATTGCTATTGGAAGCCCTTTTGGTTTAGAGCAAACGGTTACCATGGGTGTGGTAAGTGCCAAAGGCAGGGAGATAGCCATATCAACCGATACACTGCCCATGGTTGATTTGATACAAACCGATGCCTCTATCAATCAGGGCAACAGTGGAGGCCCGCTGGTAAATTCAGCAGGCCAGGTCATCGGTATTAATACCCTGATCATTTCTCCAGCAGGTGCCAGTGCCGGGGTCGGCTTTGCCGTGCCCAGCGATACCGCTGTAAACATAGCCCAGCAGATTATCAGGCATGGAAGGGCAAAAATACCTTTTATGGGCATAGAAATGGGCGAAAATCCCACAGATATCATAGGTGTTTATATAGCAGATGTAATGGACGGCTACCCGGCTCAGCAAGCAGGTATGGAGGGGGGAGATGTTATTGTCAAATTTAACGATGTAGAAGTCAAAACCCCTTATGAGCTCCTAGCTCAAATGTTAAGGCGTAATGTAGGGGATGAAATAGAGCTGGAAATTTACAGGGACGGCGAATATTTTACTTTAAGCATGGTGCTTGTAGAAGCCCCACAATAGAGACTGGGAGAAACTAAAGGATCGCTTTGGAGAAACTGGATAAACATAATCAAAAGCAAATAGATGAAAAAACACTGGTTAAAAAATCCAAAGAGGGTGACAGGGCTGCTTTTGAACAGCTGGTAAGACAATATTCGAAGTATGTTTACACCACTGCTTTTTTTATGTTAAGAGACAGCCATGATGCAGAAGACATCAGCCAGGAAGTATTTGTTAAGGTTTACCTTTCTGTCAGTGGGTTCAGAGGTCTTTCAAGCTTTAAAACATGGCTGCGGAAGCTAACCGTAAACACCTGCATTGATAAAATAAGGCTGAAATCCAAAATAAAGAATAAGAAAGTGAGCCTGGACAAAATAACCGAAGATTATGAAGTTGTTTTTGAAAAGCATGCAAAAAATTTGGAAAAAGATTATTTTACTTCCCAAACGGTGAAAGATGTCTTAGAAATTATTGTTGATTTGGATGAAAACTACAGGATACCCCTTATCTTGCGGGATCTTCAAGATTACAGTTATCGGGAAATTGCAAAATTGACCGGCAAACCCATTGGCACCGTGAAAACGAATATACATAGGGCCCGGAATATGATCAAAGATCGAATGAAAAAAGCAGACAAAAAACAATAATTGGAGAGTCTATGAGTGACCTAAAAAAGTATATCAAAATTGCAAAGGGCATTACCATCCAACCTGCAGATGAGCATATCGAAGATAAGATCATAGAAAGAATTTCCAAGGTCAGTGATAGAGATAGAACCCTTCTGGATGAAAAATTTTTAGGATATATCAAAAAACACAATTCCAGGCTTTATCTGTTTACAGAAAATATCAAAAATAATCCCTTAAGGTTTTCCATGTTATTGGCCGGGCTTCTGCTGATTGTATTTATTATTTTCTATGAATTAAAGAAGCTTGACCTATTTTCTTCTGAACAAAAAACCTATGATTAGTAAAACGATGATAATCAGCCAAAAAAAAGGGTTGGTCAGCAAACTCCTAATGGGCTCATATCCAATATGGCCAAACCAATCAAATAAAAGGGACTCCAGCCATTGGTACACAGAATCGAAAAGGCTTTCGTGATTGTCTGCTGAAAAAAAATTATTCCATATTTCCATTATTGTGCAATCCAATTTCAAAATCCATAAAAAATTTTCATTATACTGCAATAGAATGTTATTATAACGGTTATAAAATTTAAAGCCATAAACATGGTTAGGAGTGGTATGTTTGCGCTATTTTAAGCTTAGAGAAAGAGGTTCAGATCTAAAGACTGAAACGGTCTCAGGTATAACAACTTTTTTTACCATGGCTTACATCGTTTTTGTTAATCCAGCTATTTTGTCTCAAGGCGGCCAAACAGGCATCGCCTTTGAGAGTGTATTTATAGCAACCTGCCTAGGTGCGGGTCTGATGAGTATTGCTATGGGCCTGATTAGCAATATGCCCTATGCCTTGGCTGCAGGGCTGGGTGTTAACAGTGTGGTGGTTTTTACTTTAATCTCCAGCCTGGGTTTCAGTTTTGCGCAGGCCATGGGAATCCTAATCATAGCAGGGATTCTGGTGGCTGCAGCAGCCCTGACCAAATTAAGGACCATGATTATGGATGCGATTCCCATGGGCTTAAAATATGCAATGATGGCCGGACTTGGCCTTTTTCTAGCCTTTATGGGCTTGCGGCAAGGCGGTTTTGTTGCTCAAGATACAGCAGCAGGCATCATACAGCTGGGGGATTTTACCGCAAAACATACCCAGCTTGCGGCCTTTGGACTTCTGTTGACCATCATATTGGCCGCTTTTAAGATCAAGGGAGCCATTCTCCTGGGCATCCTGGGCACCGCCGCTGCTGGTTTGCTGTTTCAGGTAATCGAGTTGCCCAGAAGGATTGCTGCAGTTCCTACCGGTGAAAGCTTTCAAGCTTTTTTTACCGCTGACCCAATTGGGGCGGTATGGGGGCGAGGAGCGGTTAACCTAGCTGCAATAATCATGATTTTTACCCTGTTTATGACAAATTTTTTTGACACCTTGGGGACTGCTATTGGCGTAGGGACCAGGGCAGGCCATTTAGACCAAAAGGGAAGAATACCACAGCTAAGAAGGGTGCTTCTGGTGGACGCTGCAGCTACGGCTCTGGGAGGTTTTTTCGGAGCAGGTACGGTTAACGTCCAAATGGAGAGCGCTTCGGGTGTATCAGAAGGGGGAAGGACCGGTCTCATGCCCACGGTAACCGGGGTGCTGTTTTTATTGTCCATTTTTTTTGCTCCGCTTCTCTCGGTAATAGGAGGCGGGATTGAGTTTGAGGGCGTGTACATGTACCCGGTGACTGCACCTGCTCTAATTATGGCAGGTTTTCTTCTCATGCGGTCAATTACCAAGATTGGGTTTAAGGATTTTGAAATTGGACTGCCTGCTTTTTTGACTATGGTCTTGATGCCCTTGACTCATAATATCGCCTACGGTATCGGTTTTGGGTTCATAAGTTATACACTGATAAAGCTGTTGCGGGGAAAATACAGGCAGCTGCATCCTCTGATGGTGATCGTCAGCGTATTATTTATAGGTGTATTTATTGGCGAACGCATAGCCAGGGCAGCAGCCGGCTAAACAGCATATTTGGCAAACTTTTTTTACATAGGAAAGGGTCATGATAAAACTTGTAATTTTTGACATAGGAAATGTAATACTTCGATTTGATCACCATAAAACCTGCAAACGTTTGGCACATCATTCACCATATAGCCCGGAGGAAATATACACCATGGTGTACAAAAACAGTCTCTTGGGCCAATATGAGCAGGGCCAAATCACCTCCATGGATTTTTTTTCTAAGCTAAAGAAAAAACTGGATCTGGATATCGGTTATGCATATTTTTATCCAATCTGGAGCGATATTTTTACGCGCATAGAGGGGATGGAAGAGATTATATTTAGCTTGGAAAGCAAAGTAAAGCTCTATGCTCTATCCAATACCGATGCCCTTCATTTTAAATACCTGAAAAATAAGTTCAGCATATTTGACTGTTTTAACCAATTCATCTTATCCTATGAGGTCGGCGCCTGCAAACCGGATAAAAAAATATACAAAAAAGCATTGACCACAGCCGGCGTGGAGGCTCATGAAGCATTTTTTACCGATGATATTGCTGACAATGTTACGCCTTTCCTGGATATGGGCGGAAAGGGAACCGTGTTTCAAGGACCCGACAAGCTAAAGGAAACCCTAAGCGGGCTTGGCCTTCTGTAAATGCAGAAGCAAGCAAAAAAATCAGCCGGCGAAAATAGTCAGTTTTTTAAATAGATTTGCTGGGGATTTTTGTACAAAATTTTTTCTGCAAAGTCCAGTGCTTGCTCAAAGCTTAAATACCGTTGGGAAACCCTGTGGGAAAGTACATCAGCAACCGCAGACCGGACAATCTTTTGAGCCCCATAGGCGCCTTCCAGAAACATATAGTCTCCGCCAAAACCAAAGATCTTATTGGCAGGGATGATCTCTATGATCCGGTTTAGTATATCCGTATAGAGCTTGGCGGAAATAGCAGCGGTCCAGCACATATTGAAATAGCAATTTGGAAACATCTTGACCATGGCAATCAGCTTATCGGTGTAAGGATAACCGCTGTGAAAAAGGTCAAACCTGGCTTTCCGGTATTTGGAAATGATGCCCGTAAGATGAGCAGGATCTGAATTTCTGATATCATTTAAGTTGCTTTCCAGGAGGCCGGTATGGATTTGAATGGGAAGGTCCAGACTTATGGCTTTTTTTATACAGTAATGGTACATATAATCTTGAAAAGGCTTGATATGCTTTTGGGGCAGGCTGTCGCTGTGTGCGGTAAACCGGTCAAGATTTAACAGCTGCAGCAGGCTTTGTTCAGCTTTGGCTCTCCCGGTATCCTCAAACAGGATATTCCGGAAATAAGCGCACCCAATCTTCAGGCCGTAAAGGTTGTCTTTTCTTTGCTCAAATATTCGATCTATTAGGTCTATAAAATCTTGCAAGTCATAAATTTGCTGATCGTATGTTTTTTCAATAAAATTGAGCTTTTCTATGGAGTTTAGGTCAAAAAGAAAGTCCGGTCTGAATACCGGCAAAAAAAAGTCATCATCGGGTTCGGTTTGGCTGATGCCCTGGCCCTGCAGTACATCCAGATCATTGAGCATATAGGCAATGTTTGCCTTTTTTTGAATCACTTGTTTGTATATATTTTGGGCTTGGTTCTCCTCCATTTTTGCAGTTACGTCTTTGATGGTATCCAGAGTAATGGAGGGGGTATCATAGAGGTCAGCAAGGGCAATTTGTATGACCCGGGCATAGGTTGTATGCTGGATATGTGCCCAGTGCGGATGGAAAAGAGCCCATTTTTCTTCCAAAGGCACTGTAGGGCTCTGGAGTTTTTCCCAGTCTGTAAGGGCCATCCCTGAAGAAATTAGGTCTGTAGAAGCATAATGTTTAAA
>PWYO01000037.1 GCA_003567835.1 Actinomycetota bacterium
GAGATTATTGGGAGGGCAGGCATCGGGGTGGATAATGTGGACCTTGATGCAGCCACAAAAAAAGGCATTATTGTGGTGAATGCGCCTGCCAGCAATGCAGTAACTGTGGCCGAGCATACCATTGGCCTGCTCCTGTCTTTGGTCAGAAAAATCCCATTTGCGGATAGTTCACTAAAAGGGGGGAAATGGGAAAAATCCAAGTTTAAGGGCATTGAAGTAGACGGAAAAACCTTGGGTATTGTAGGTTTCGGACAGATAGGGGGCCTGGTTGCCAAGAAAGCAATGGGGCTGGGCATGCATGTGATTGCCTATGATCCTTTCGTATCCGCGGAACGTTTTCAGCAGCTGAGCATAACCAAAGCGGACAAATTGGAGGATTTGTACCATGCTGCTGATTTCATATCCATTCATCTGCCCAAGAATAAGGATACCCTGGGGATGTTTGATGCCCAGCAGCTGGATAAAATGAAAAAAGGAACCATTCTGCTGAATGTGGCCCGGGGCGGAATTGTGGTTGAAAAAGACCTGGCACAGGCCATTGAAAAAGGTCATATTGCAGGGGCGGCCATCGATGTGTATGAAAAGGAGCCCTGCACCAGTTCACCATTGTTTAACCTGGATACGGTGGTGTGCACCCCTCATCTGGGTGCTTCCACTGCAGAAGCCCAGAACCGGGCGGGGACCATGATTGCCCAGCAGGTGATTGCGGTATTGCAGGGCGGCGCTCCCGCTTTTCCGGTGAATGCGCCTTCTGTGCAGCCGGAGGTTATGGAAGCCATTTCTCCCTATTTTGCATTATGCAATGATATGGGTATGCTTTTTTCCGGACTTTATGAAGGGAATCTGGAGACCATAAAGATTATATTCAGCGGGAAAGTATCCGAATACGATACCCGGATGTTAAAATCCAGGATTATGGTCAATATACTGAAAAAATACTCCAGGGAAGTCAATATGGTCAATGTGGGGCTCATTGCCCAGGAAAACGGGCTGAAAGTGGAAGAGGTCAAGAGCAGTGAAGCCAGCGATTTTGTCAATCTGATTACCATTGAAGGAAAAGGGAAAGAGGGCAGCCTTTCTATTTCAGGCACCATTACCGGTAAAAAGAACCAGCCCAGGTTCATCGGTATTGATGCATTTGAGCTGGACATGGTTCCTTCAAAACATATGGCTTTCTTGCGGTACAAAGATGTGCCCGGACAGATCGGCAGGATTGGAACTGCTTTCGGCAAGCTGAATGTAAATATCGCCGCCATGCACGTGGGCAGGAAAAAGAAAAGCGGCGATGCGGTCATGGGTCTTAATTTAGACTCGGAAGTGACCCCAAAAATGCTGGAAGAATTCAAGAAGATGTCCGGTTTTGAAAATATAAAAATTGTTAACTTGGACTAAACACAGGCAGGTTTATGATGTCCAGAAAAATATACATATTTGATACAACCTTAAGGGATGGTGAGCAGGCTCCAGGCATACACTTGAGCGTGAAGGAAAAATTGGAGATTGCGCATCAGCTTGAAAATTTAAATGTGGATATCATTGAGGCCGGTTTTCCCATTTCTTCGGCAAGTGATTTCGAGTCGGTAAAAGAGGTCTCGGCAAATGTGAAAAGCAGAGGTGTGGCTGCCCTGGCCCGTGCGGTGGAAAAAGATATTGATGTGGCCGGGGAGGCTTTGCGAGGTGCTTTCCAGCCGGTGATCCATACTTTTATATCCTCTTCGGATATTCATCTGAAGCATCAGTTTAAAAAGACCAGGGATCAGGCTTTGGAGATGGCTGCAAAGGCTGTAAACAGGGCCAAGAAATATACGGATATCATAGAATTTTCGGCCATGGATGCCACCAGAAGCGATCGAGAATTTTTATGCAGGCTTTTGCAGACGGCCATTGAGCATGGCGCAAAGATTATCAATGTGCCAGATACGGTGGGATATGCCATCCCCGGTGAATTTTCCAGCCTGGTTGAATACATTGCTCAAAATGTAAAAGGCATTGAAGATGTAATTATCAGTGTACACTGCCATGATGACCTGGGCCTGGCGGTGGCCAATTCAATCATGGCTGTGCAAAAGGGCGCCAGCCAGATTGAATGCGCAGTCAACGGGATCGGGGAACGGGCAGGCAATGCATCTCTTGAAGAGATTGTGATGATTATCGATACCCGGAAAAAAGAGCTGGGTGTCTATACGGATATCAAAACAGAAGAGATTATGCGAACCAGCAGCCTGGTTCGCTATCTTACCGGTTACCTGGTGCCTCCCAATAAGGCCATTGTGGGAAAAAATGCATTTATTCACGAAGCGGGGATACACCAGGACGGCATGCTCAAGGAAAGGTCTACCTATGAGATCATCAAGCCGGAACATATCGGTGTTCATTCTTCCAAGCTGGTTCTGGGCAAGCATTCAGGAAGGCATGCTTTCGCCAAAAGGCTGGAGGAGTTGGGCCTAAAGCTTCAAAAGGATGATCTTGAAAAGGCATTCGACCGGTTTAAGGCCCTGGCTGATAAGAAAGGCCAGATCAATGACAAAGACTTAAAAGCGATTGTAGAAGATGAAATCAGGGAAGTGGCCGAGCATTTTAAACTTGATTTTTACCAGGTGGTTAGCGGAACCAATGTAAAAGCAACCGCCACCATAGGTATGGAAATAGAAGGCAAAATGCGCCAGTCTGCCGCTTGCGGTGACGGCCCGGTGGATGCCTCCTTTAAGGCCATAGATGCTGTAACTGGGCTTCATACCCAGTTGGTTGAATATAATATTGAGGCGGTTTCAGAAGGCAAGGATGCCATTGGTTCGGTCCGTATTATGGTCATCTCTGACGGAAAAGAAGTCATGGGAAGCGGCATCAGCACCGATATTATAGAGGCCAGCATCAAGGCTTATGTGGATGCCATGAACAGAATAATGGAAAATTCATAGCAAAGGAGACCAAATTGCCACAAAATAATTCCCAGACCATAGCCCAGAAAATTCTGGCTGCCCACTGCGGAAGGGATTATGTCAGCGAAGGAGAAATCGTTAATGCAGGCTTGGATATTGTGCTGGGAAATGATATAACCATGCCCCTGGCCATCCAGGAATTTAAAAAAATAGGGGCAGAGAAGGTTTTTGATTCGGAGAGGGTGGTGATAGTCCCTGATCATTTTACCCCCAATAAGGATATAAAATCGGCCCAGCAATCCCAGCTGGTAAGAGAATTTGCTTCTGCATTTCATATTAAAAATTATTTTGAGGTAGGAAAAATGGGCATTGAACATGCCCTGCTCCCTGAACAAGGGCTGGTAGGGGCCGGTGACTTGATTATTGGGGCAGATTCGCATACCTGCACCTACGGGGCGCTTGGTGCGGCATCCACGGGGGTGGGAAGCACAGACCTGGCTGTGGCTATGGCTACAGGCAAACTCTGGTTTCGGGTGCCTTCCAGCATCAAGTTTGTCTATGAAGGCAAACCCCAGCCCTGGATAACCGGCAAGGACCTCATACTGCATACCATAGGTATGATTGGAGTGGACGGGGCCCTTTATCAATCTATGGAATTTAGGGGCCCGGTTATAGGGCAGCTTTCCATGGATTCCAGATTCACCATGTCCAATATGGCCATAGAAGCGGGCGGAAAATTCGGCATCATTGAGGCGGACAAGGTCACCGAGCAGTACCTTTCGCAAAGAGCACAGAGGCCGTATAGGGTTTATAAGAGCGATGCGGATGCTTCCTATGACCAGGTATACCGTATAGACTGCAGCAAAATTGGCCTGCAGGTGGCCACGCCCCATCTTCCTTCCAATGCAAAGCCTGCTGAAAAACTTTCCCATATTGGCATAGACCAGGTGGTGATCGGTTCCTGCACCAATGGGCGGATGGAGGACCTTGCGGTTTCTGCAAGCATACTCAAAGGACAAAAAGTAAAAGAAGGGTTAAGGGTCATTGTTATACCTGCCACCCAAGAAATTTATTTGGAAGCGATGCAAAAAGGATATTTAAAAACATTCGTAGAAGCGGGCTGTGTGGTCAGTACACCTACTTGCGGTCCCTGCCTG
Source organism: Actinomycetota bacterium (assembly GCA_003567835.1). Taxonomy (GTDB): domain Bacteria; phylum Actinomycetota; class Humimicrobiia; order Humimicrobiales; family Humimicrobiaceae; genus Halolacustris; species Halolacustris primus. Next base: position 4,037 of record PWYO01000037.1, read on the forward strand.
GGAGGCCATATGGGCATTCTGGCAGAAGGTGAGAAGGCTCTATCCACCACCAACCGGAATTTTGTAGGCAGGATGGGACATCCCAAGAGTGAAGTTTATTTATGCGGACCTGCAGTGGCTGCCGCTTCTGCAGTCACCGGACACATTGCAATACCCCAGGAGGTTATGGATGATTATTAAAGAGAAGGTTATCAAGTATGGCCACAATGTAGACACCGATGTGATTATCCCTGCCAGGTATTTGAACACCACTGATGAAAAAGAGCTGGCCTCCCACTGTTTTGAGGACCTGGACCAAGCATTTGCCGAGAAGCTGAAAAAAGCAAAAATCGTGGTTGCCGGCACAAATTTTGGTTGCGGCTCTTCCCGGGAGCATGCACCTCTGGCCATTAAGGCCAGCGGAGTCCGCCTGGTGGTTGCTTCCTCTTTTGCCCGTATTTTTTTCAGAAATGCCATCAACATCGGACTGCCTTTGGTGCAAAGCAGTGAAGCTTCACAGGAGACCGAAGAAGGCGATGTCCTGGAGGTGGATCTGAGCGGGGGGAGCATAAAAAATGTCACCCGGGACAAAGTATACAGCATCAGCCCTTTGCCTGATTTTATACAGGGGGTTATCCAAAGCGGAGGCTATATTCCATATATAAAAGGCCAAATGAAAAAATAATGCCTGTCCTGCTGCATTACACCCTCCTGCGGGCATCATGAGAAGGCATGGGGCAGCCCAGGGGTATGCTGATGAAAACAAGAAAATGGTTTAGGGGAGATCAAGGATGAGAGAAAATAAGATACATGTATTTGATACCACTCTAAGGGATGGAACCCAAAGTGCTGATGTATCATTGTCGGTCAGAGACAAGCTGCTTATTGTAGACAAATTGAATGATATCGGCATTGATTATATCGAAGTTGGTTTTCCTGCTTCAAATCCTAAGGATGAAGAGCTGTTCAGTCATTTGAGGAGAAAAAATTATGATTATTCTAAGATCGTTGCCTTCGGACGGACCCGGTATAAAAATGCGGTGGTCCAAGAGGACCAGAACCTCAAGCAGCTGGTTGATTCAGGCGCAGACACGGTATGTATATTCGGTAAATCTTCTTCCCTGCATGTTGAAAAGGTTATAGAAACCGACCTGGAAAACAACCTGGACATGATCTATGAATCCATACAGTACTTGAAACAATATTTTACAGAGATCATATTTGACGGTGAGCATTTTTTTGACGGATACAGGCTTGATGCAGATTATGCCCTTAAAACCCTAAAAGCAGCGGAGGAGGCGGGCGCAGATTATCTTGTGTTATGCGATACCAATGGTGGGTTTTTACCTGCGCAGGCCCTGAATGTGGTAGAGGCTGTGGCTGAACAGGTCAAGACCCCTCTGGGGGTCCATTTTCATAATGACAGCGGCTGTGCCGTGGCCAATACGGTCTATGCGGTGGATAAAGTGGAAAAGGTTAAAATGATCCAGGGGACCATAAACGGTTATGGGGAAAGGTGCGGCAATGCCGATTTGTGCCAGATTATCCCCAACCTGGAAATTAAGCTTGGCAAACAGTGCCTAAAAGAGGGCAATTTAAAACATATCACCAATCTTTCCAGGTTTGCCAGCGAAGTGGCCAATCAGATAGCCGATGGCCATCAGCCTTTTGTGGGCCAAAGCGCTTTTGCCCATAAAGGGGGCATGCATGCCAGCGGAGTAAGCAAACTATCCATGGCTTTCGAACACATCGAACCGGAGTTGGTCGGAAATACACGCCAGATCCTGGTATCTGAGCTTTCAGGCAAGAAGTCTATTATACTGAAGGCCAAAGAGTTTGGCATCAATCTCGAAAATGATCTGGAGAAGGTCTCAGAGCTTCTAAACAGGATACAGGACATGGAGCATAGGGGGTACCAGTTTGAAGCGGCTGACGGCAGTTTTGAACTTATGGTTAGGGATGTAGTGGGGGCAAAAAAGAAGTTTTTTAACCTGGAAAGCTTCAGGGTCCTCAATGAGAAAACCGTAGAGGGCAAAATGCTTTCTGAAGCAACGGTCAAAGTCTATATTGGAGGCAGCCGCATTATTGAGACTGCTGAAGGCAATGGGCCGGTCAATGCTTTGGATAAAGCATTGAGAAAGGCCATTACCAACTGTTATCCGGAAATTGAAAAGATCCAGCTTGCCGACTTCAAGGTCAGGGTTTTAAATGAGAAGAAAGGCACCGCAGCCGTGGTAAGAGTGCTTATTGAATCTACTGACGGTGAGAAAAGCTGGGGCACCATCGGGGTTTCCCACAATATTATTGAAGCCAGCTGGCAGGCTTTAGAAGACAGCATCATTTACGGGCTGATGCATGTACAGAATGCCGGTAAAAAGAGCCTTTGACCTTCTTTTTTGCGCATATGGGTATTTGGCGCCAGTATCCTTTGGTCAGGCATTTTTTTTAGCATATTGACTAAAAAAGGATGCGTTAGGTGCTGAGCACAACTGGTTTTATGTTCATCAAAAAAGGGTTTTCCCATGTTCTGGAGAAGTAGAGAAATATTAAATAGGCCGGAGAATTCCATAAAAAGGTCGCTCTATAAATCAATGGGTTTTACCGATGCGGATATAGACCGGCCCATCATTGCTATTGCCAATTCTTATAATAATATCTGTACCGGCCATTTTGGACTAAACACCCTAGCGGAAAAGGTAAAGGAAGGCATACGGGCAGGGGGAGGCACTCCGGTAGAGTTCGGCACCATTGCTGCCTGTGACGGCATCGCCCAGGACTGCCGGGGCATGCGGTATATACTGCCCACCAGGGAAATCATTGCTGCAAGTGTGGAGACCATGGTGGAAGCCCATCACCTTGACGGTGTGGTGCTGCTTGGTTCCTGCGACAAGATCGTTCCCGGCATGCTTATGGCTGCGGCAAGGCTGGATATCCCCTGTATATTTTTAAACAGCGGTCCCATGATGCCGGGCATAGCCAAAAAAGAGAATCCATACGGAGGCCACCAAATTGATGGTTCGGCATTGGTGATGTATGCAGAAAAGATGAAACAAAATAAGATTACGCCCCAGGAATTTTTAGACCTGGAACAAACAGCCCAGCCTACCCATGGGTCCTGTTCTATGCTGGGCACAGCAAATACCATGTGCTGCATTGCGGAAGCCATGGGACTTTCTCTTACCGGCAGTGCCATGATCCCAGCAGTCAGTTCCCTGCGGCTGCAGGCAGCCAGAAATACGGGGGAACAGATCATGTACCTGGTAAACCGGGATATAACCGCTCAAAAAATCATCAGCCGGGAGTCCCTGGAGAATGCTATTATGCTCAATTCGGCAATCGGGGGATCAACCAATTCGATCTTGCATATTTTGGCTATTGCCCATGATGCCGGCATCCCGCTGGATATTGATGATTTTGCCAGGGTTAGCCAATCTGTGCCCTTTATTGCCAAAATGATCCCGGCTGGACAATACAGTGTGGTCCAGTTTCATGAAGATGGCGGAGTCCCTGCGGTGATGGCCCAGATGAAAAGCCTGCTGCACAGGGAGCAGCTTACTGTTTCTGGTAAAGCCGTGGGCACGAATATCGAGGGTGCCAAAATCAAGACAGGGAAAGTGATTACAAACATAGATAGCCCCTACAGGGAGGGCGGGGGCATTGAAGTTGTAAAAGGCAATCTTGCACCTGAAGGTGCCATTGCCAGACCTGGCGCCATTGACGGAAGCCTGCATACCTTTGAAGGTCCGGCAAGGGTATTTGACAGTGAAAAGGAGGCAAATGATGCCTTAAAACAGGGCAAAATACATAAAGGGGAAGTTATGGTCATCCGATATGAAGGTCCTAAAGGAGGGCCGGGCATGCCTGAAATGTGGAAAACCTTTAAGCTGGTTGACGGCCAAGGTTTGGGAAAAGATGTAGCCCTTGTAACCGATGGCCGCTTCTCTGGATCCAATAATGGGTGTTTTGTAGGCCATCTGAGTCCGGAAGCAGCGGTGGGAGGGCCTATTGCAATCATAGAGGATGGGGATCGGATTTCCATTGATATAAACAAGGGCACCATTCATGTATCTCTTTTAGACCAGGAAATCAGGTCCAGGAAAAAAACCTGGCGCCCGCCGCCCGTTAGGGAAAAAAGAGGTTATCTGCATTTTTACAGCAAACATGTTTCCTCTGCAAGCCGTGGCGCAATCATGGAATAGGTGGCAAAATCCTGTTGATAATTGCCCTGCTTTTATATAAAATTGACTGAAATATATGCGTTTGATGCGAATATTAATAACAGTCTAGGAGGCTTTCTGTGTTACTTTTTAGGATCCTGCCTTTCGTTGGCGCGTTTATCTCCCTGGTTTTGGCCATCATCTTTGCGTTATTGGTCAATAAACAAAAGCGTGGCAATGCCAAAATGATAGAGATCTCTGATGCCATATCTGCGGGCAGCAGAGCGTA
>PWYO01000191.1 GCA_003567835.1 Actinomycetota bacterium
CCGACCTTTTTGCCCTATTGTGCTACCTTAAAAAAGTTTCCCCTTAAAATATCAAAATTCAACCATCCGTTCCTCCCATTTTAGCCATTCTAGATAATAGGCCAACTTTTCATCTTTGGGCATGGCAAACTTTTTCAATATTTTGACATTTTTATATCTGTTCAGCAACAAATATCAGTGTATTGCAACGGGGGACAACTCGGAGGATATGATTTTTTCCAACTTTTTTGCACAGAAAAAGGCACCATCTCTGGCGCCTTTTTCCTTATCTTTATAGGGTATCTTCTTTTTAGTTTCCCTCTCGGAGTGGATAAATGATGATTCTTCTATAAGGTTCACGGTTTTTGCTTTTGGTCTGGATATGTTCAAACCCTGCTAATGTATTGTGGATAATTTTTCTTTCAAAAGCGCACATCGGTTTTAACTTTATTCTTTTTCCTTCTCTCATTGCCTTTTTTGCTAATTTTATTGCAGTTTTTTTGATCTTTTTTACTTTGTTTTTTCTGTAGTCTTTAATATCAATTAATATGCTTTTATCAAATAGCTTTTTGCGATTGGATATCAGATTAACGATATACTCAAGTGCTTCCATGTTTTTCCCATTTTTTCCAATGGCCATGGCTAAGTCTTCTCCATAAACAGAAAACTGCATGCTGCTTTTATCCACTTCTACCCGAATATCCTCTCCAATGCATATACTCTCAATGGTGGTTTTAATAAATTCAATGATCCTATCCATACCGTTTTTTGCTTCTGTGTTTCCTATTCTTTTTCGCTTCTTTTTTTCCACCAGCTCGCCACTTTTTTGTTCTTCTTCCAGCGACTGCACAAAAGAATCTAAGGCATCTTCCATTTTTTTATCTTCCATGTTTAACACCTCTCTTCTAATTTATTTTTTCTTTCTTCTTTTCTTTCTTTTCTTTCCAGATATTGCTTTCTTTTCTTGGGTGGTTAATGGTTTTTGTTTTTCTTCCTTTTCTTCTTCCGGTTTCTCTTCGCTCTTTTCTTCCGTTCTCTTAACCCATTTGTTTACAGCCCATTGTTGACCTATAGACCAAATATTGGTAGTCACCCAGTACACCAATATACCAGCAGGGAGGGTAATGGAAATAAACCCGAACACCACCGGCATGGCATAGGTTATCATGGATTGCTTTGGGTCTGTGGTGGTCATTTTAGAAGTTAAAAACATGGTAACCACCATGAATATGACCAAAATATAATAAGGGTCGGGCAGGTTTAAGTTTAGCCAGAGAAAATTGTAATTTGGATTGGGTGTCCCATTAATTGCAAACTGACCCAACACATCGGTGACTATATTAGATGGGTTTCTTAATGCCTGAAATAATGCAAAAAAGATGGGCATCTGTAATAGCAGGGGAAGGCATCCGGCCAGGGGATTTACATTATTTTTCCGGTAAAATTCCATTGTTTTTTCCTGGGCCTTTTGCTTATCATCTTTATACTTTTTTTGTATTTCTTTAAGCATGGGCTGCAGTTTCTGCATTTTTGCCATGGATTTTGTCTGGCTAATGGTAAGCGGGGTTAGTACAACCCTAACAATAAGGGTCAATAGAATAATAACCAAGCCATAGCTCTGTACCACATTCTGGTACAAAAACACGATCACATGCTCTATGACAGTCTGCACAGGTCTTAATAATTCCAATATTTGAGTCAAACTAGTAAACCTCCCTTGCTTTATTTAACCGGATCATACCCGCCTTTATTAAATGGATTACATCTTAAGATTCTATATATAGATTTCATACTACCCTTAAGTACTCCATACTTGTTTATTGCTTCCATGGCATACTCTGAACACGTAGGCAAAAACCTGCAGCTATTCGGAAGTATGGGAGATATGAATTTTTTATACAATCTCAATAGATATATTAATATATTTTTCATGATTAAAGATTTTTTCCAGGTTCGTTTAATTGGCCGGGGAATCGATCGCGTTGTCTATGCTGCTTTTAATATCCTGATAGGTTGCCCTGGCTGCACTTTTTTTTGCTACAACCAACAGATCTAGACCATTTCTATAATTCTTTTTTTTCCTCAAAACTTCTTTGATCATTCTTTTTATCCGGTTTCGAATCACTGCTTTGCCAATTTTTTTGCCAACACTTATTCCTACCCGTATTTTTTTGCAGTTATTGTCCAACATATAAATGGTTAAAAATTTCCCCCTAAAACGCCTTCCCTGAAAATACAGTTTGCTGAACTCGCTTTTCTTCTTGAGCGTCTCAAACTGCATCAAGCGCTTAGTTTCTTTCTGCCTTTTTTTCTTCGGTTGGCAAGTATTCTTCTGCCGCCTTTTGTTTTCATACGAGCTCTAAAACCATGATTTTTTTTCTTCTTTCTTACATTAGGCTGAAATGTCCTTTTCATTTTATATCCTTTAACACTATTTCAATTTTTATTAAGTGTTAAATTATACATACTAATTCTGCTAATATCAAGAACCGCGGCTTTCTTGGACTTCAAACACTTGTTCATAATTTATACAAATTGAAAAGCTTTTTCCACAATCAAATTGCTTACAGTGGCGTTTTTCTTCATTCCCATATTTTTCTGCCCAAGTTTTCAACAGCTGTGGAAAAAACTGTTAATAACTTAAAAAAGTCCACTATATAGGCTTTCAAAACATGTTGAATGTAAAAATTTTCCCCATCATTGATTGCCTTTTTTCCCATAACACCGTTGTTTTTTTTAGTAATTTTTTGTTAATAACTTTTTAATGTGGAAAGTTTGTGAAAAGATTCATTGATAAAAAGAAAGCAAATTACTATAATTTTCTATGTTTAGCAATAACCTTTCTTAGTTTATGTTAGATGGTCAAGCCAACACAAATCAAAAGAGGAATAATAGCATACCGGTCAGAATTGCTGTTTATGATAATATGAAAAGTATCCCCCGCGTCTTAGAGTTTGACTTCAGCAATGTTTCCGATTTTATCAATGAGTCATCCCAGCAGGCATACAGGCTTTCTCATGAATCTGGCGGGCAGATTCCCTACACCATTATCAGGGAAATTATTGAAAATCTTATACATGCAGATTTTTCCGAAATTATCATTACCATCTGCGATGACGGAAATCACATCATTATTTCCGATCAAGGCCCCGGCATTGAAAACAAAGATAAAGCTTTTCTCCCTGGATATACATCTGCTACCCAGAAGATGAAAGAGTATATCAGGGGGGTGGGCTCCGGTTTACCTATCGTAAAGGAAACCATAACCTTCTCTGGAGGTTCTATTGATATTTCAGATAATATAAAAAAGGGAACCGTGGTATCCCTAAAAATTGATACCGAGCAAAAACCCTCCAATACAGAAACCCCGCCTCCCCAGGAACCCAAACAAGATGTAAAAGATTTTTCCAACTTAAGCCTTACGCTTAGGCAGAAAAAAATACTCTCCCTGATGCTGGAGATGGAAGAGGCAGGACCTTCAAAAATTGCCAAAGAGTTGAAATTTAGCCTTTCTACTTCATACCGGGAGCTGATTGTTTTAGAAGAAAAGAAACTTCTTGTGGCCAGCAGCAGCGGAAAAAGGAAATTGTCTCAAAAAGGCATTAAATATCTTGAATATTATTCAAATAGTTTTTAATATTACCCTATCATGGCTAATTTAAATGATTCCTGGAAATCGGTTCTGGAAGATATAAAAAGCAATATAAACATGCCCACCTATAAAACTTGGTTTGAACATGTTTATCCTGTTTCCTATAAGGATAACTGCCTTACCCTATCGGTTAACAGCAAATTTGCAAAAGAATGGCTTGAAACCAGGTATAATAAGATTTTAGTTGACGCCATTAAAAAAAATCTGGATAAAAATTGTAATTTAAAAATAATTGTCAGCCCAAAAAAGGATTCCAGCGTCGACGAATTTGACTCGCAATCAGCCTTAACCCCCCCTGCATCAGCAACAAAGGAAAAAATTTCCGGCTCCATGTTTAATACAAAATACACTTTCGAAACATTTGTTATAGGCAGCGGAAACAGATTCTCCCATGCAGCCGCTCTTGCTGTAAGCGAAAACCCAGGCAAAGCATATAACCCGCTGTTTATATATGGAGGTGTGGGGTTGGGAAAAACCCATCTTCTGCATGCCATTGGCCAGTATCTTGTCCAGATTTATCCAGATTTGACGGTTAAATATGTTTCAGCTGAAAAATTTCTTAATGATTTTATCAATGCTTTAAGAGATAAAAGTGTTCTTTCCTTTAAAGACTATTATAGAAATGCAGATGTTTTATTGGTAGATGATATACAATTTTTAGAAGAAAAAGACGCTAGCCAGGAAGAATTTTTCCACACTTTTAATGCTTTGCATGACACCAATCGACAGATTGTTTTATCCAGTGACCGGAAACCGAAAGATATTTCCACTTTAGAAGAACGGCTGCGGTCCCGTTTTGAGTGGGGTTTGGTAACCGATATTCAGCCCCCTGATTTTGAAACCAGGTTTGCCATCCTTAAAAAATATTCTGAACGGGAAAAAATCATCGTTTCCGATGATATACTCAGCCTGATTGCCAGCAGAATTACGTCCAATATTAGAGAATTGGAAGGGGCATTAACCCGGGTGGTGGCGTTTTCTTCTCTTACCAGATCCAAACCTGACCTTGATATTGCGAAAAATGTTTTAAAAGATATACTTCCTGAGGGAAATGAGCAAAAGATTAATATTCAGAGAATCATTAAAGAGGTGTCTCAATATTTTTCTATTCCTATCAGCACTTTAACGGGGAGTAAAAGAAGTAAATTTGTCTCACATGCCAGACATGTTGCTATGTATCTTTCTAGAGAACTGACTAGCAATTCTTTACCAAAAATTGGCAGTGCTTTTGGCAACCGCGACCATGCGACGGTTATTTATGCCATATCAAAAATTACAGAAATGCTTAATCGGGACCAAGAAGTATATAAACAAATCCAACTGATTACCAATAATATTAAAAAAAACTCTTAGTGTTTTCTGTTGAATCTTATGTGTAAAACCCTTCTTTTGTTCACAATTTTGCTTTTTTTATGTTTAATAAAAATACGTTTTTTTATTCGGTGTATAGGTATCCTGTTTATCCACACCTTTTTTTTGGTTTATCAACACCAGGTTTCCCACAACCGCAGCATCTTTTCTGGTTTTGCACAGTTTAAACAGCCCCTATTATGTACTACTAGTTATTTAAATAATTAAATATATATAATAGAATAGGTATTACGTGAAAAAATAAACAAAAGAGGCTGGAAATGAAAATAGACACCACAAAAAACCATCTTTTAGATGCTATTCTTTTTGCAAGCAGGATTATTTCTTCAAAACCAACCAATTATATTCTCAATGGCATTATGCTCGAAGCCAATAAAAACCTGACTATATACAGCACAGATTTGGAAATTAATATCAAAACTGAGATTCAAGTAAGTGTAAAAGAAAAAGGAAAAGTGGTGGTCCCCTCAAAAATATTATTAAATATCCTTAAAAACTTCCCTGAATCAAAGATTGAGCTTGCCTTAAACCAGGAAAAAAACCAGCTTACCATTACCTGCCAGAAAGCTGTTTTTACGCTAAACCTTCTTCCTTTGGAGGAATTTCCCCAATATCCAAAAATCGATACAGACAATACTTTGCATATACAAATGGAAAAGTTTAAAGATCTGATACTTAAAACACAAAAATCCATTTCTACAGACGAAGGAAGGATTGTCTTAACCGGGGTTTTGTGCAGTATCTACCAGGACCGGATCACCATGGTTTCCACAGACAGCTACAGGCTCTCATTTATAGAAGAAAAAATCCAATCCAGTGAAAATGAACAATCAGTGGTCATTCCCGGAAAAGCCCTAGATAACATATTAAAAACCGAATCAGGAACAAACCAACTCAAAATCAACATTGAGCCCAACCAAGTCAGTTTTGGCATTGAAGACAAGAAGGGACAAAAAACCACGATAACCTCCAGACTGCTTTCGGGCAAATTTCCCAATTATGAACAATTAATTCCTAAAAACATCAAACACGAAATATTAATCGATAAAGCAAAGCTGCTTGAAGTAGTAAGAAGAATTTCATCCATATCTCAAGAAAACTTGCCCATTAAAATCAAAGCCGGGGCAGGTAAAATCAATGTTTCTATGGACATCAAAGAAATTGGAAGCTCCAGTGAAGAATTTGATGTGGCTTATGGGGAAGAAGAGATCGATATTGCATTTAACCCCCATTTTTTATTAGAGGGCATTCATACAATCGACGGAAAAAATATCATCTTAGGTATAGAGGAAACCTTAAAACCGGTTTTACTGAAACCTGAAGACGAAAAAAATTATTTTTATCTCCTCATGCCTATTAGAATAACATAGAAAGAAGACATGGAAACGGTAAACATATCCATTATAGGAGCAGGAAGGGTAGGCACAACCATTGCTTACCTGTTTAACACCCTAAAAAACAAGAACATAAAGCTAACCTGTGTAGCAAGCAGAACACAACATTCCCTGGACAAACTAAAACAATTTATGGGCAATGAAGCATCAGACCTTATCTTAACCACGGACTTCACGGAGGCGGCCAGATTGGCCAATTGCCTGCTGCTGGCAACACCCGATGACGCAATAGAGGTTGTAAGCAATAACATCTTCTCTGCAGTAACCGATTATCGGAGCGGCTATGTGATACATTTTAGCGGCTCAAAATCCCTGCAATCTCTGAGCAAAGCCAAGGAAGCCGGCGCACATATCGGCTGCATGCACCCCATCAAATCATTTGCCTCCGCCAATGAAGCAGTAAAAACCATAAAAGGAACCGTTTTTGGGATCACTTGCTCCAACCATCAAATAAAAGAGCTTATAATCAGATTTGTCGAAATTCTGGAGGGCAGCACCATAGAAGTAGCGGATGACAAGAAGCCCTTATACCATGCTGCATGCTGCACTGCTTCCAATTATTTGGTGGCATTAATGGATTATTCGGTGGCCATCAATGAGGCCATCGGTATAAAGCCCCAGGATTCAGTAAATGCATTGATGGGGCTTGTAGAAGGGACTTTGGAAAATATAAAAAAAATGGGTACCAAAAAATCCCTGACAGGTCCCATAGCCAGGGGGGATGTAGGTACTATTCAAGAACATTTGACCAATTTTTCTAAGAGCAATATGGACCAGGAAATCTATCGACTAATGGGCAAAAAAGCGGCCGAAATTGCTTATGGGAACAATTGGATTGAAAACAAAACATATAAAAAATTAATCAATATACTTGGAGGTTGACAATAAACAATGAGTACAAAAAAAATCACGGTAAATACTTTAATGGACATGAAAAATAAAGGGGAAAAGATCACCATGCTCACTGCATATGATTTCCAGATGGCTTCCCTTTTAGATCAATGCGGCATTGACATGATTTTGGTGGGAGATTCACTGGGAAATGTGATGCTGGGCTACGAGAACACCATCCCGGTGACCATGAATGAAATGATCCACCATTGCAAAGCGGTAACCAGGGGAGCAAAAAATGCGATGATTGTTGGCGATATGCCATTTATGTCCTATCAAATAAATGCTGAACAGGCGGTTGAAAATGCAGGCAGACTGTTAAAAGAAAGTGATGTGGAAGCGGTCAAGCTTGAAGGCGGCGAAGAAGTATTGGAGGCCATTCATAAAATCGTTCAAGCAGGAATACCGGTTATGGGGCATCTGGGGCTTACCCCTCAATCTATTAACAAGTTTGGTGGATATGGTGTTCGTGGAGAGGCAGAAGAAGAAGCGCAAGCCATGCTTTCTGATGCCAAAAAACTGGAGGAAGCAGGGGCTTTTTCGGTGGTACTGGAAAAGGTTCCCGCAAAGCTGGCAAAATCAATCACAGATGCGATCAATATCCCGACCATTGGTATTGGCGCTGGTGTTAACTGCGACGGCCAAGTATTGGTGACCCATGATATGCTGGGTTTGTTTGAAAAGTTCCGACCAAAATTTTCAAAAAGATATGCTGAGCTGGCCAAGGAAATGAAACGTTGTTACAGCCAATACATCAAAGAAGTCAAGGAAAAGGAATTTCCGAGCCAGGAACACTCTTTTTAATTTATGGACGTAATCACCACAATCGGCGAAACCAAACAGGCTGTAAACAACCTTAAGCAGAAAAAGATGACCATAGGATTGGTTCCCACTATGGGCTATTTACACCAGGGCCACCTTAGTCTGATGCAAAAGGCAAAACAAGAAACAGATAGGGTATTTATCAGCATATTTGTCAATCCCACCCAATTTGGGCCCTCGGAAGATTTTGCCCAATACCCCAGGGATTTTGAAAGGGATAGCAGGCTAGCCCAACAATCGGGGGTTGACTATATCTTTTATCCCAGCACCGAAGAAATGTACCCCAAAGGTTTTTGCACCTATGTGGGCATA
>PWYO01000269.1 GCA_003567835.1 Actinomycetota bacterium
AGGCCGAAAATGGGGGACTCCACCGCTTGATTGAAGGTGATGTCCAGCTCAAGGACGGCCTGGTCGCCAAACCTGCACCAGTCCACCGGCTGGCGGTTCTTGTCCAGCAGCCTGATGCCTTCAATGACTGCATCCCCTGAACCGAACCTTTCTATTTTTTGGCCTTCTATTTTGGAAATCTTTTCAATGTCCTGGCCTTCCAGCACTTTCTTATTGCTTTCAATCACCGACTGAAAGATTTTTTTTCGTTCCTGCTTCTGCTCTTCGGTGGCCATTTTCTTTTCCAGCTCTTCCACATAAGCCCGGTACTGGCTGACCACACTGACCGGATTGCCCTGGTCCACCACTTTGCCGTCTTTTAAGAAAACCACCTGGCTGCACAGATCAGAGATGGTGTCCAGGTCATGGGAAACGATGATGATGGTCTTTCCCTTTTTCATGATGTCATAGATGACCTTATAGCATTTGGCCTGAAAGGACTGGTCGCCGACTGCCAGGACCTCATCTACCAGCAGAATATCCGGGTCCACATTGATGGCAATGGAGAATCCCAGCCGCATGTACATCCCCGAGGAATAATTTTTAACCGGGGTGTCGATAAATTTTTCCAGCTCGCTAAAGCTGACGATCTCATCAAACCGCCGGTCTACTTCTTTTCTTTTCATGCCCAAAATAGCTGAATTGATGTAGATATTCTCCCTTCCGGTAAGATCGGGATGAAATCCCGCCCCCAGCTCCAGCAGCGCGGACATGCTCCCATTGTATACGATCTTGCCCTTGGTGGGCTGGATGATATTGGCAATAAGCTTAAGCAGGGTGCTTTTGCCTGAGCCGTTGGGGCCGATAATGCCAAAGGTCTCCCCGTGGCCGATGGAAAAAGAGACATCATCCAAAGCCAAAAATTCTTCATAGGTCTGCCTTTTGCCCCGGAGGATGGTGTTTTTGAGGCTGGGGATCTTTTCATGGTAGATCCTGTATCGTTTGGTGACTTCTCTTATGTCTACGGCAATGGATTGGTTCATGGCTATATTTCCTCTGCAAATCTGGGTTCAAGTTTTTTAAATACAAAATAGCCCACTAAGAATACCGCAATGCTTATGCCCACCGCATACAGGATGAAAATCAAGGGGGGCATTCCCCATCCCTCGGTATGTTTGACATAGTAGAAGATATTCCTGTACATCAGCGCAAATACGGTCATGGGATTAAAATAAAGGATATTCCGGAATGCTTCGGGCACCATGTCCAAAGGATAGATAATAGGGGTGGCAAAAAACCAGACCATGAGGATGATGGTGATCAAGTGCTGCAGGTCCCTGAAAAATACATTTAATGCGGATACCAAAAGCGTTGAGCCGGCCACCAGAAAAAACTGTATGCCTATGACCAGGGGCAGGATATAGATAAACATATAGAAGGGATAGCCCAAGATGGCCAGCACGATAAACAGGGCAATCAGCTCAAATACAAAATTGACCAGATTGGCAAATATAATGGAAAAGGGCAGTATTTCCCGGGGAAAATAGATTTTGTTGACCAGGTTGCCATTGGCCACAATAGAGCTTGCCCCCAGGCTCACCGAGTTGGCCAAAAAGTTGTGGCCCAAAAGCGCACTAATCAAAAATATGGCATAATCCTCGACCCCCAGCCGCATGATGATGGCAAATACAAAAGAGTACACCACCATCACCAGTATGGGATTGAGCAGGGACCATAAAAAACCAAGCACCGATCCTCTGTATTTGACTTTCAGTTCTTTTTTGGTAAGGCTGTAGATCAGTTCGCGGTAAGAGAAAAGCTTTCGTATATCGGCTATCAACTATTTGACTCCTATAATTGCGTATTCCAAATTGCCAAATATTATATCATCTATTTTTTTTAAATCATCATTGATTTTGGCTACCAGGTCATTGATTTTTTGGTCTTCAAAATGATCATGGCACAATTGCAGCCGTTCACTTTTGGGCACCGGGCTTTTATACAGGATGCGGATGTTTCTAAAGTGCAGCTTTCGGAAGGTGTAGCTTAGGGTCTCCGGAGACACCAGCCCCACATGGGTCGGATCCATGACATAGGCAGTGGAATGGGCATAAAATGAGCCGGGATTGATGGTCTCAATGACCACCGCTGCCTGCATTTCCATCTTCTCCCAGGCCGCCTGCAGCAAACAGTACATATCCTTGTAATCCATATGCTCTACAATCTGGGAAAGGAATACATTGCCCAGTTTGCCGGGCAGTTGCTGGATATAGGCCAGTGCATCGGCTTGCTCCACCCGAAGCCCTTTCTCCCTGCATCTTGCCACCATCTGGGGGCTGGAATCAATGCCCTTGGCCTGAAAGCCCCGCGCTTGCAAAAGCTCTAAAAATTCTCCCCGGCCGCAGCCGATATCCAGGACTTCCAGGGATTTGTTCAAGTAATCCAGATAGACGGCCTGCCTGTTTTTGACCACCTGCTCAGGGCCCCTGAACTGATCTTCAAACTGGGCATAGTCAAAACCTTTGGGAAAATTGACCAGCACCTTATATTGAAGCTTTTTTAGCCCACAGGCAAGGTTCTGGATATCATCCTTTAAGGCCTGCAGTTCTTTTTTTTGCCGCCTTTCCTGCTCGCCGGCATACTGGCGCGCCTCTCCGGTATACTCATGGACTGCCTGGTTGAATGTATTCTGGCTATGTAAAAGGGGTTTGAGCATAAAAAAAAGCGCAGAAGCATACAACTTTTTTAGCTTACCCAAAAAACCGCTGCGCTGCTTGGCCCGGCCCAGGATCTTATACTGACCCAGGCGGCTGTCTATATCACTGAATTTTTGCTTGACCATATTTGGTAACCTGTCAAAATTTAGGATTTATTATAGCATGAATTGCAGGCTAGAAAAATGATGGACGGCCTCCTGTTTTCCCAGCAGATTTTTTATCAATAGGGCGTAATCTGATAGCCTGCACAAATATTTTCCCATTCAGGGCTCCGGCACAAGCCCTGGACAACCCTTTGGCGGGACATGCCTTCATACAAGGCTGCCGCCCATCCGGAAAGCCCTGCTATATCGGGCTCCCTGTCTAGAAGCGCCCGGTAAAGGAAAGCAACAAACTGGGTATTGTCATAGGCCTCTGTCCTCTGGCGGCCTTCATCGCTGAATATAAGGGCGGTGGCCACTTCTTCGCCGGTCATGCCCTCCTGGGCAATGGCGGTGACCCAGTCGGTTAACCCCTGGGGATCCGTCTCTCTTCCCAGTATGTTCTGGTAAAGCATGTTCACAAATTCAGAGGTGTTGCCTTCAAGCGAGGCAAACACCGGCTCTATGCTGTGGCTGTCGGTAATCCGGAAAAAATCATAGGTGTCAACCGGTCCCACCGATTCCCCGTCTACAATCACATCCTGTATATAATAGCCGGGGTCCGCCTGGATGGTAAATGTCTTGCTTGAGCCATAGGCAGCGGTTACCTCCCCTGAAGGGCTGATGGTGCCTCCCTGGTTTTGGACAGCAACAATGGCCGGATTTTGGGCAGAAAAGGCGGTCCAGTCAAAACACCATTGGGGGTTCTGGGCATAGGCCAGCCTTACCTCGATCGTTTCCCGGACCTCAAACCGCTCCATACGCCGGTTGGCCTGCTCAACCCGGACATCCTGGTATTGCCCCGAGGGGTCCAAACCAATCAGGTGGTAATATTGGCCGGGGCCGGGGTCGGTAAAGTGGGGATAACTGTAATCATAATCAGGGTCATCATAACGCCAGCTGCCCTCCCGGTCTACCAAAGGATGGGTGTTTTCCCAGTCGGTGCCCCTATAGGGAGAATCCTCTCCGTCAATACGGTACTCAAAGAAAGCCAGATGGGGCCCAGGATTGACAAATTCCAGCTCCACATACCCAACCCCCTGTTCTGCCAGTTCCACATAGGGGACCTCTTGGCCCCTAAGGGCGGGGTTTTGCCGGTCCCGGTTCAAGGCATTGGTGCTGGGAAAGTCACCTGTGCCCAAAAGAAGTGAAGGGACCAAAAAAAGGATGGCCAAACTGGCCGCCAGAAATAGATAGATCCATTTTTTTTTGGGTAATGCCAATGCTTTTTCCTCCCAGCCCCAAGGCTTCCTGTATGTTTTCTAGTATTATATTTTTTTTGCCCCATATTTTCAAGCGGCTGGATGTACTCAAATCCATGGTCCTGCCTTTTCGGGCACCCTTGATCCTGGCTTCCTGCCATGAAAAAAGGCTGCACCTCCAGAGGAAGCACAGCCTTTTTGCCTCAAAGGGCTAGGAATAGGCTTCGCTTACAAAACGCAGTCCATGGATGGCATCCTTGCCGTAATAATCACAGCCGGTTTTATCTTTTACCAGCTCGGTGACCGGGGCGCCGCCGATCATAATGGATACCTGGTCCCTGATGCCTGCATCTTCGATGGCTTTAACCGTCTTGGAAATGGCATCAAAAGAAATGGTCAGCAGGCAGCTCATGCCCACCACTTTGGCACCGCTTTCTTTGATGGCCTCAACGAATTTCTCCGGTTTTACATCAACCCCCAGGTCCACCACATCAAATCCTGCATTCTGGAGCAGCATGACCACCAGGTCTTTGCCGATATCATGGATATCCCCATAGACCGTGCCCACCACCACTTTGCCTTTGGCTTCAGCGCCTTTTTCTTTGATCTTGGGGCCTAAAAGCTCCACAGCATCTTTCATGATGGCTCCGGAATAGATCAGGTCGGGCACATAGCACTCTTCTCTTTCGAAACGGTCGCCAATTTCAATCAATGCCTTTTGCAATTGCTCCATAATCTCTTCTGGGGCCATACCTTTTTCAAGACTCTGGGAAACCAGCTGTTTGACCTTTTTTTCTTCTAGATTGACCAGCGCTTCATATATGTCATTATTGCTCATTTGACTTCCTTTCTGTTGGTAATCAAGTATTAAAAATCGGTTAAAATAGCCCAGATGAACCGGAATGCAATCACTTCCAAATTCTGCCATTCCTGTTTTAAGATCTCTTTGTCGCCAAGAATGTTTTCATATTCTTTTTCATGTACCTCCCAAGGAATGATTTCGCCGGGTTTGGGTTTCAATTTCTCCATGGTAGTCCTCCTTAATATCTAAGATTTTTTAGTATTCGCCATATTCAAGGGTAGCCTCGGTCATGGCTTTCATATTCTCTGCCTTGGCATCACTCTGGATAATGGCTTGGGCATCCATGAGATATCCTCCGTCTTTTCCCACTGTCTGGATGAGTTTTTTGCAAACCTCTTTGACTTCCTCAGGGGTGCCAAAAGCCAGAAGATCATTGGGAACGCCGCCGCTTATGGCAAACTTGTCTCCCACCTGTTTGTGGACTTCAAATATATCCCCTTTATCGCTATGGTAGATAATGGATTTCTCGGGCAGTTCCTTGGTGTATTGGAGCCATTTGTCCCAATTTCCTTCGGCATACCATATGGTCTGTATATCGTCTTCTTCCCACAGCTTGATGATGATTTCCTTCAAAGTGGGCCAGAAAAACCGTTCATACATATCCTTGGAAAACATGGTGCCCCTGTGCAGCCAGACGGACACCGGCACCTGCTTGGTGGGGTCTGCGGCCACTTTGGCATTCATGTACAGATAGGGCATCAATGCTTCACAGGCCTTTTGGACTTTATCCGGCTGCCTGTAAACATCCATGGAAACCTGCCTGAAACCCCTTAGCTTGTCAGCAAGGATATCAAAGGGGGCTTTAATGGGCCCTGACACACAGGATACCGTGCCGCATTCCGTTTTTAGCTTTTCATTGGCCGCGCCCACAGCGCCCCCGTAAGCCATAAGGGACAGGCCTCCCTTTAGCCAGGCCATATTATTCCTGTACGTGTTGGAGTCCTGAGGGCCCACAACATATTTGGAGATTCTGGGCATCCAGACATTGGCCAAAAACTCGGTGGGGCTTTCAATCAGTGCATCGTATTCATCTTCTTTCATGAAAGCGCCTTGTTCATCGGCGGGTTCAAAATATTGGAAGCCCACATTGGGGTCAAGCTCTATGCCCGGCACTTTGTAGTATTTCTGCCCGAAATGGTCTACAAGGCCGCTCCACACATAGATCATATTGACCACGGTAGCATCCCACTGGAAATCCTTGGCGCACCTTCTCACCGCCTCAAAAGCCTTTTCATATTCATGGGTGACTTCCTGGGCGGTATAACCCGCGTACTTGGACGTAAATTCTGCAGCAAAAGGCCTCAGGGGCACACGGTCCGGCTTTTCATTGCGGTTGGCCGTCTTGTACCTTTCAAGCCTTTCCTGATAAACCTTTTCCATATTTTCTGGCATTTTTTTCCTCCTCTTGTGTTTTTATACTTTCTTGGGCTGGCGGGCATAGAGCACCAGCAGCAGCAGCAAGACCGCACCGTATACGATTTGCCTTCCCGATTCACCAAACCGGAAGGTAACCAGCAAGCTGGTGAGAGTGGTGAGGATAATCGAACCTGCCACTGCACCAACATAGCTGCCTGCGCCTCCAGCCAGCGATATGCCTCCTATGACAATGGCTGCCACCGAAGGCAGGCCGTAATGTATGCCTAGATTCAAATTGGGATTGGTGACATACCCTAAAAGGATCATTCCCGAAAAAGCGGAAAACATTCCGCTGAATCCGTAGGAAAACATCCTGATTTTTTTGGTATTGATGCCCAGCAGGTTGGAAGCCCGGTCATTGGTCCCAATGCCGTACAGGATTCTTCCTATGATGGTTTTTTTAAACAAAAACAGGACCACGATAATTACAAACACCCATATGAGAATAACCCAGGGTATACGCACCGCATACCCGCCTACATTGAATCGGATGGAGCCGCCTCCCAGCATCTGGAGCAATGGTGAGGCCCGGCCGGGCGGAAAACCATCGGTGATAAACAGCAAGCCGCCTTCCAGCACAATGCCCCAGGCCAGGGTCATAATCAGGGGTGCAATCCCCAGATAGGAAACACCTGCGCCATTTACCAGACCCAGGACAAAACCCAGGACCAGTACCGCGATCAACGCGTAAAAAAAGTTGGAATCCCTGCCCATAAGGATCGCCGAAGAGGTGATGACCCCCACCGTGAGCATGGGCCCCACCGATAAGTCGATGCCTTCCTTGCCGGAGATGACCACAATGGTCTGGCCCAGGCAGAGCATCCCCAGGAAAAAGGATGTCTGCAGCACGGTCATAATGTGGTTAAAAGATGCAAATCCGGGAACCGCGATCTGGCCAATCACAAATAGGGCGATCACGATGATATAGCTTATGGCTACCTTATCTTTGAAAATCTTTTTTGCAAAACCGCTCACATTGTCTATTTTAGCCATCTGGCAACCCCCCTATAGAATCTTATGGCTTGTTTCCCTTAATTTCGGAATGGTGGCTAAGCTAAGGGCAATAATAATGATCATGCCTCTTGCAAAGTTCTGGTATAAGGATGAAACACGCAGGTAAAATATGATATTGATGAGCAGCCCCAGGATCAAGGCGCCGATGATGGCCCCGGTAACACTGCCCTTGCCGCCCTTCAAAGAGATGCCTCCTATGACCACTGCCGCTACAGAATTCAGGGTATAGGCAGCGCCTGCCCGGGGATCCCCTATGGCTGTAGACAGAAGAAGGGAGACCCCTGCCAGGGCTATAAAAAATCCTGCAAACAAAAAGGCCATAACCTTGATATTGGCCACCTTGATTCCTGAAGAATAGGCGCCGTCTTCATTGCCTCCCACCGCATAGATGTAGCGGTAGACCCCGGTACGCTTAAACAGCACCCATACCCCTATGCCGATGAGCAGAATGAATATGGGCACGGGTATAAAGCCCAATACATCCCCCCGGTACCATCTGTAGAAATAGCTGGGAACATAGCCTCCGGGCAGGGGCATGATGGTTAAAGCCACCCCAAAAAAAATCGCACTGGTGGCAAATGTGGCAATCAGGGGAGGCAGCCGCACAAACCCGATAATAGAGCCGTTAAAAAGCCCCAGGCCGATGGCGCATATGATGCCCAATGCCACCACCAGGATCACATTGAAGATGGAATCGGTCATCATGGAAGCCATAATACAGGTCAAAAGAGACATGGCAGCACCCACAGAAAGGTCAAGGCTGCCTGATAATATAATGATCCCCTGGGCCATGCTCACCAGGATCAAAGGGGTAAAAGTCATAAAATTTGATTTAATGGCGGAGTACGTAAAAAAATTCGGCTGTATGGAAGCATTGATAATAATCAGAAGCACCAGGACCACAAAGCCGGGAAAAGAAGGATCCCTGGTATAGTCCCGCAATGTTGCCTTAAATTGAAGTGATTTTTTAGCTTCGGTTCCTTTCAAAATATCACCCTACCCTCAATGAAGACTTTATGAGTTTTTCATCACATATTTCTTCATTGCATATTTCTTCAACAAATTTGCCTTCAAACATGGTTATCACCCGG
>PWYO01000026.1 GCA_003567835.1 Actinomycetota bacterium
AGGCTCTTCGGCTTTGAGGGCAAGTTCTCCGAATTGATCGATGGGAACCTGCAGCCTGAAGGCAACATTTTCAAGATAAGCCCCGCAGCCGCCGCCGCAAATCTGGTTCATGCCAAAATCAACCAGGACCTCATTTCTTAGTATAAGGATCTTGCTGTCTTCCTGTCCCAGGTCAAAAATGGTTTTTACCTCCGGTATAAAATGAAGCGTGCCCACTGCATGACAAAGAATTTCAGTTTTGGTGGTGTCTGCCCCCATAAACGCTGCAGCCAGTTTTCTTCCTGCCCCTGTAGTGCCCACTGCAGTGATTTCAACATCATCTCTAAGCTGTCTTAGCCCTTTGGTTATGGTGTCTATAACCCCCAGGTTTTTGGTATATATATGGTCAATCAAATTCCCATCTTCGGAAATTAAGGCAAATTTTATGGTTCCGTTCCCTATATCAAGACCTAAAGATGCTTCCATTTTATTTTTTGTTTCCATAGAACTATTGTCCCTGTTCTCCTTTTAATAAATCACGCATTATATTTTTTTGTTCCGTTTTTTCTTCATTTTAATCATTTCAACAAAAGCTTCAAGCCGGTTATCAACTGCTGTTTCAGATGTATTTTCATCAAAGGAAAGCGCAAGAAAAGGTATATTGTATTTCTGTGATATTTCAGGCAAAAACATCTGGGCGACATTTTCAGGCAGGCAGGTCCTGGGCTGGATCATGATCAACCCATCATAACCATTTTTCCCGTAAATCATGGCTTTGCCTACCGACTGCTGGTCTTCGCCCCCGCCGGGTACTTTCAAATAACGCTTGGCTACCATCTCTCGAATCCACCATCTGGAAAAATTCAGTTTAGCGCTGTTGGTAATCCACCCTGCCTCGGATGTCTTTTGGCTCACCAAAACACCCCTTTCTCCCAGCTTTTCTTCAATATTCTGATTGGAATAAGGCTCCAGAACACAATATGCTTCTCCCAGGATGCCTATTTTTAAAAGATCTCCCTGTTCCCGGTGATTCTCCTTGATGCTGTCAAATTTCTCCGGCAGGCTTTTTCTGATAGACTTTATTGTCTTTAAGGTATGGGCTTGATCGATTTCCTTAAGTATTTCTTTTAACACTTTGGTGGTCTGACCCCTCTTGGATTCAACAGGCCGGGTCTGCAGGGAAAGATTATGGGCCCTTTCTATGGTCTTTAACTTTTTCCAAACAAATCTGAATGATTTGATGATCTTTTTTGTTGAAATATGAGGATTGATCTGCCGCATATTATCCAATATTTCATAGGGTTGGCTGGTAGGAATCAACTTGAAGTCATAGCCCATCTTCTTCAAGGTTATTTCCTGCAGTTTGGAATAATAGTGAAGCCTACAGGCGCCCCTTCCCCCTCCTGCCATAAAAATAATGGTCGCACCCTGTTCAAGCGCTTCCACCATATTGCCCAGCGTAAGTTTATAGGGGTAACATACATCAGCCGGAGAATGCTTCTCCCCGATCATGATGGTCTTATCCGATATGGGCGGAGGGATTAACACCTCAATGCCCAGGCCGCCAAAGAATTCCCTGGCACCAATTCCCGCATATCTGCAATTAGGTAAGCTGACAATCTCTTTCATAATCTTTTATGTTCACTTTCCTGTTTAATAATTCAACAAATGCATCAATTCTTGTTTTTATGGTCTCTTTGCTGGTGTTTTCATCAAGCAGCATGGTTAGCATGGGCTTGTCGTTATTCTCCAGCAAGATCTGCTCATAGAGCAGAGAATCAGGGCCGCAGTTAAAAGAAGAGATGAGTATAACACCCGAAATTTTATCAGAAGAAAGCGCCCAGTAAGCAGCCCCTATAATCTCTCTTTCATAAGACCAGTAGATGTTGGGCTTCCCTGTCAGGCTTTCTTCTCCAATAGAATGGGGAACAAGATCTGAGGTAATGACATTGACTTCCTGGTTTTCAATTTCAGCAATCAATTCCTGATTGATATAGGGGTCAAAAAGATTATATTCATGGCCTATAACCGCCAGCTTGATTCCCGGCTGGGCCATTTTTTGATTAAATTCCCTCTCCTTGCAGATTTCATGTTCCCTTTGGTCTTTGATTGCCTGCCTGTATGCCCGAGCTACACGGAATGGGTTTTTATTGATTTTCAGCCCCAATCGCAAAAAGGATCTGTACAGGGAGTTGATCTTGATATTGATGGTTGTGGTCAATATTTTTTTGGGAAACCGCTCTTTTAAGATCTGCTGGACCGTGTCTGCAGTGGTGATCAGTTTGGGACAGGTTATGCTGTCCTTGCTGACACGCCAGTACCGGGGTACAAAAATATAATCACATGCATCGGCAATTTCCAGGCAATGTCCATAAAAAACCTTTACCGGTATACAAATCTCATCAACCGAATTCCTGACGCCGCGCTCTACAATCTCTTTGTCTGTCTGGGGGGAATGCACGATTTCACAACCCAGGTTCTCAAAAAAGCTTTCCCAAAAAACACGGTATTTAAACCACAAAAGGCTTTTGGGCATTCCTATTTTCATTTTCGCCATATTCACCGACTCTTCTCTGAAGGTTCCAATTTACATTGGTATTATACTATTATAGAAATATAAAAAAAACAGTTGTTTTTTTATATCTCGGACCAACCGAATATAGAGGCATTCTTTTTTTACCTTGCCGTATCAACTCTGAATCTGCCCGGACAATCTGGGATGCAATCATATTGCAATCCCATCCCCTTGCACAGGCTAAGACATTGCACCGCCGCAATCCACAAACCCAAAAAAGAGCAAAATTGTTACCATACAGACCATCAAATGGAGCAGTATGCCCTGCCTAAGAGGTCCATGTTGTAAGTCCCTTCGCAAACAGGCATATAATAGCAGGATTATAGCACAAGTCAAAGCAATGGAAAGACTTTCCAGTTGGATATGCGGAATTTCTTGTTCACCCCTGTTTTAAGAAAAACCACCACTGATACACACCGTCCCCACCAAGCACAAGTCATTGGCTTACTTCTCATAGGCCCTCCCTTGCATCTCTTCTAAGATGCGGGAAAAATCATCCAGGGCCCGGGAAAGGGCTTCCCTGCCATAGCTTTGGACAAGGCTGGCCGGGCGATTGAAAAATGAAAGCCTGCCTTCGATGATTTTTTGAACCATGTTCTATTTTCTGCCTCTGAGATTAGAAAACACAAAAAGATGGTTTCCGTATCGTATTTTTTATTTTTTTTATTGACAAACCCTTTTTTGATGTTTATTATTTTAGGTGTACCTAACATTTTAGGCTGGACTTGCAGACTTATGCGGTTTGAGTCCGGTAAAGGTATTTTGAAAATATATGGTCTTTGATGATGCAAACTGAGCAAACATCAGGCAGGATGGACCTGAAGAGATGATAAAAAAAACAGTTTCAAAGCTTGAAAAAATATGCAGCAGGGCTGCCCCCCTGGCACAACTATACAGCTATCCTTATAGACGGGTTGTAAAAAAGGAAATTGAGCTGGCCGGTATCAGCAGTCATGATACTGTGCTCAATATCGGCTGCGGAGCGGTGCCCTTTACTGCAATTTGGATTGCACGATTGACAAAAGCGCAAGTCATTGCTGCTGATAAGGATCAGAGGGCCATAGACCTTGCCCATGGATGCGTGCATAAGCTGGGCCTGCAGGATCGGATAAAGCCGGTAGTATGTGATGGCGCAGAATGGGTGCCGGAAGGGTTTACGGTGGCTGTCATTGCCCTTCAGGCAGAACCGAAGGCAGCCATTTTTTCCAATGTATACCAGGCAAAAGGAAACAATATACGGATCGTATCCAGGGCACCAAGCCGCCTGTTTGAAAGCCATTACGGCTGTTTTCCGGAAAGTTTTGCGGCAGTTGCGGAAGTGTCTCAAAATATGAAGACCTTTGACCGTTCGGTATTGTTTTTGGTTTAGGATAAACACAGCTTGCCCGCAACATGGTGGTGCCGGGCAAAAGAAGGTCAGATTGAGAAGGTGTGCATATGATTTACAAAGAAAATATAGGGACAATACAGGCAGGGAGCAAAGCAAATGACAGTTGCTTTACATTTAACCTGCTTTCCAGAGCGGTAAAACTGATAGAATGCAGTCTGGCCTGGTCCCTGCGGCTTTTTTTCATGTATGGAGAGCTTTTTTATGCCAAAATGGTAGAAAAAGAATTACAAATGACGGATTTAAAACCCGGGGCAAAGGTGCTCCATATCGGGGCAGGATCTGTTCCCTATACCGTTTTTTATCTGTCTAAAAAAGGGTTTTTGGCCAAGGGCATAGACCATGACCCCAGGACGGTGTCTGCTGCCAATCGTCTCCTTTGCAGCCTGGGAGCTTGCGGAGAGGCTGAAATTGAGACCATGGAGGGACTTCATTCAGAAGCAGGAGACTATGATGCAGTTTGGATTTCCCTGCATGTCCAAGACAAACAACACATTATTGACAGGCTGAAACAAACCATGGGACAGGACTGTTTTATCGTTTACCGGGAACCCAGGGCTTGGATGAACTTATTTTATAAAAAAACAGAGAATCCCTGTCAAAATAAGGGATTTTTGACCAAAAGTTGCAAAAATAAGCTGGGCAAGCAGTCCATTGCCATACAAAATATTGGGGTGAAAACATGAACACAAAACTTGATACCAGAACTGTTACACAAAACGAATCTTTGGATTTTGCGTCTTATATCAACCTAAATGAACTGACTCCGGGTCAACAGTGTACGGTAATGAAAGTTCCGGATATAGCCATTTTGCCCTCCCTGGGCCTGCGAATAGGCAAAACCCTGAACATGATCACCAGGAGCATCATAGGCGGACCGATCATTGTAGGCATTGACCACCGGACAGTGGCCATTGACCAAAATATTGCTTCCGAGATCTTGGTCAAGAGGTTGTCTGGGTGCTGAAAAGATTCAGGAGAAGATGCCACGGGCCCAACAGAATACCCCATATGCCCAGCCAAAAAACCATCCTGCTTATGGGATTGCCCAATGTTGGCAAAAGCGTGGTATTCTCCAAGCTTACCGGAATGGATGTCATGGTATCCAATTATGCGGGCACCACTGTAGAGTTTGCCGAAGGCAAGCTCAAGCTGGGTGATGACCAATTTATCCTAAAAGATGTCCCCGGCGTTTACAATATTGAAGCAGCAAGAGATGAAGCGGAAAAAGTTGCGGTCCGTATGCTCCAATCGAAGCCTTCAGCGGTCATCTGCGTCCTGGATGCCACCAATTTGGAGAGCAGCCTCCATTTGCTCACCCAGGTGCTCGAATACGATTTACCGGTCCTGGCGGTGTTAAACAAGCAGGATCTTGCACAAAAAAGAAATACCGATATCAATCATGATTACCTGCAGTCGGTTTTTCAAATCCCTATTACCCCTACCGTGGCCACCACCGGCGAAGGATTTCAGGCTCTTTTAAAAAAACTGTTTGATGTGGTGACCGCCGGGAAACCCCGCCGGCATATTCCAGACAAACAGGATTATGACCGGTGGCAAAATATTGAAAACATCATTGCCAAAGCAGTCCGAATGCGGCCTGGTGCAGATTCAGGGCAAAAGCAGGATATATTGATCAAACCATGGCCGGGCATACCCATCGCCATAGCCCTTATGGCGGTGATGTTTGCCACAGTCATCGGACTGGGTATGGGTTTGCGGCAATTTGTCCTTCTTCCTTTTTTTAGAGATCTTCTGTTTCCGCAACTGGAAAATTTGGTCAATGCCTTCATTGAACAGCCCCTGTTAAGAAATATACTCATCGGTGAGTACGGCTTTTTAATCAAGGGCATTGAGTGGCCTTTTTCCCTGGTCCTGCCTTATGTCATATCCTTTTATATGGTGCTGAGCATCCTTGAAGACAGCGGCTATCTGCCCAGGCTGGGCATACTGCTGGATGGGGTTTTTGCCAAGATCGGTTTAAACGGTTCCTGCGTGATCCCCCTTCTTTTGGGCTACGGCTGTGGAATCCCTGCCATTATGGCAACCAGAACCCTTCCTTCCAGAAAGCTGCGGATTATTATCGCCCAAATGGTATGCTTTGCTGTGCCCTGTGTTTCGCAAACCGGGGCTTTTATTTCCCTGTTAGCGGAAAGGTCTATTGCTGCGGTCATTGGCATATTTCTGGTATCCCTGGCGGCCATGGTACTGATCGGTTTGGTGCTTGATAAGGTTTTAAAAAGACCCCTTCCCCATACATTGGTGGAGCTTCCCCAGCTTTTATGGCCCAAACCTCGAACCCTTTTTAAAAAAGTATTGATGCGGGTGAGAAGATTTATTGTAGACGGGGCGGTTCCCATGATTATTGCGGTATTTTTTGCCTCCCTGCTTTATGAGCTGGGGGTCCTAAAAGCAGCCGGGGAGTTTCTTTCTCCGGTGATCTCCGGTTGGCTGAATATGCCCAGCGAAGCGGCTGTGCCCCTGATTTTGGGTATTGTACGTAGAGAGCTTACTGTTTTGCCCTTAATTGATATGGACCTGACCTCTGTGCAGTTTTTTACAGGGGCCATTGTTGCCCTTTTCTATGTGCCCTGCATCGCCATGATTGCCAGCTTGGCCAAAGAATTCAGCATCAAGGTTGCCGCAGCAACCTTGTTTGCCACAACCTTTGCCGCGCTTTTTTTGGGGGGCATTGTGGCCCGGGTCGGACATTATTTGGTGATGCTCTTTTCCTAAACCGTGATCGGAGAGGAACCAATGGATACGTATGTAAACCAGAAAAGTTCAAACAAGCTTGTTTTTAAAACAGCATTATGGCTGCTGGGCATCAGCCTGGTGGCCCTGATGATCCATTTTGCCGGCTGGGAAAATATTCTGGCCTCGGTACGTTCGGTCCATCCAACTTTTTTGCTGCTTCTGTGCATCCTGCAGGTAGGCACCCTGGCCTTAAGCACCTATCAGCTATACTATCTAATGAAGTGTTCCGGTGCTGCCTTGCCCTTTATGAAAGTATTTTCCATCTATATGACCGGACATTTGGTGGAAAACATCACCCCTTCCCTGAAATTTGGCGGAGAGGCAGTCAAAGTATATCTGTTAAAAAAGCATACCCGCAGCAATTACAAACAGATTGCCGGCGTATTTTTGGTTTACAAGCTGGTGTCCCTGTTGCCTTTTCTAGTCATACTGCTGGTTTCTGCAAGCCTGGTTTACTGGAGATTGGATATCCATGCATGGATCTATGCAGGGGTGCTGGCCTTTTCTGTACTCATGGTTGGAGCCCTATGTATCGGCTTTAAAAAAATGGGCAAAAGAATGCCCAAGCCCATTGCAAAGATTGGGAATTTTTTGGGTCAGGCAGCCCATCATGCCCGCCAGGTCCTAAATAAGAAACAGTTTGTACAAATGATGGCCATATCCTGTTTTATATGGCTGGCATACCCCTTGAAACTGTATATGATTGCTATGCTTCTGGGTATCCAGGTCCCTTTTATCATCCTGGCCCCCATCCTCTATGTCGGTTACATGATCAGCATGCTTCCCCTGGCCCCTGGCGGTTTGGGTTCCTTTGAAGGCAGCATGGTGTTGATGCTGTCCAGGACCGCGGTCTCCGTACCCGATGCCTGGGCCGCGGTATTGCTGCTGCGTTTTATTACCTATTGGTTCTCCCTGTTTTTGAGCACCCTGTTTGCAGCGCTTCTGCTGCTGGGCACAAGAAAGCAGACTTTTCAAACATGGCCCGTGGCCAGGCAAACCTGGGATAGAAAATAGGCAGCTGACACGGTTTAAAAGGGAGGCTCCATGCCCAGCTGTTGGGCCCTTTGGTTTAAATCAGATTCTATGGCTTCCAGCTTTTGGCTTCCGTTTTCCATAGCCAGGGATGCATTGAGCATATACTGTTCGGCAAGCGCAGAATCGCCTTCCAGAAAAGATTCATAATAACCAATTTCATTTTCCAGGTAACCCAGCATATATTGATGGTAGCCTTCCATAATATCTGCGGTAACCAGCATATTCAGGTCCTGGTACCATTCATCCAAATGCTGCTTGATCTGCTGAGCATATGCATTTTTTCTGTCCAGATCTTCTTGCTCACCGTCAAAACGGTCGTATAGGGGGTCCAGGTGCTGGGCATGCGCCTGGTACAAATCCGAAAATTCCCGGATATAGAGCTCATATCCGTTTAAGTCGTTTTCAAATGCAGCAAGCTCTTGTTCTATCTGGTCTTGGCCAACATCAATTTGGGTGCCTTCTTGCTGTCTTTGCTGAAATGCCTTTCGTTTCAGATATTCCTCATAGGTATAGGTGGGCTCTCCCATGCAGGCCACAGGTAAAAGCATAACCCCGACCAGGAGCAG
>PWYO01000236.1 GCA_003567835.1 Actinomycetota bacterium
ATAGAAGCAGGCGCCTATAAGGCAGGTGTCCTCACAACAGATCAAATCCCTTTTGATGAGAATCTAAGGCGTTATTGCCAGGTCAATTATTGCGGAAATTATGGAAAAAATTACGCCTGTCCCCCAAGTGTTGGTGATGAAAAACAATTGATCGCAAAAGCAAAAAACTATAAAAAGGCACTGGTTTTTCAAACAGTGGCCCAAATTGAAGACTCCTTTGATTTAGAGGGAATGAAAGAGGCAGAACTTAGGCATTCAAAGATTGCAGCTAAAATCAATCAGCATATAAAAAAGCAGTTTGATGATTATCTTCAGCTAACCGCAGGCAAATGCGCAGTTTGTCCGGTTTGTGCCCAGATTAAAAACGAACCCTGCAGGTTTCCAGACAAAGCCATTTCATCTTTGGAAGCATACTGTATGAATGTATCCACTCTGGCAAAGCTTTGCAGCATGAATTACATAAACGGAAAAGACACCGTTACCTATTTTGGCGCTTTTTTATTTAACTAATTTACAAAATCGATTCAGTTTGTTAAAAGGGGCTGAAACAATGTATGTATTTTTTCAGATAGATGAATCAAAGTTTAAAAAAATGACATTAAAATATGGCTTAGATTGTAAGCGAAAATAAATGACCAGGGGGGTTTCATGGTTAAAATGATTGCAGTAAAGGAAGCGCAGAATAAAATTCTAAACATGGGCAAGATGGTAGGCACAGCCAAGGTTCCCATTCTTGACAGCCTCGGTTTGGTGCTCGCAGAGGATATCATGTCTGACGATGACATACCTGTTTATGACAATTCAGCCATGGATGGTTTTGCAGTGAGGGCAGAGGATACCAAAGGAGCAGAACAAAGTCATCCTGTTCGGCTAAACATAATGGGCAAGGATATAGCGGCAGGAAAAATGCCTGAACAGGATATAGAACAAGGCTGTTGTGTTCCCATCATGACCGGTGCCCCTATCCCTGGTAACTGTACTGCAGTGGTGATGAAAGAAGATACAAAAATAACAGATTCAAAGACCCTTATTTATAAACAGTGCGAAAAAGGGGAGAATATAAGGTACAGAGGAGAAGATATAAAAAAAGGGGATAAAGTGCTCAAAAAAGGTAAAAAGATTTACCCTGCTGATATAGGGGTATTGGCTTCCCTGGGAAAAGACCTGGTACCGGCATACAAACCCCCTGTGGTGGGGATCATATCCACTGGTGATGAGGTCGTTTCCATAGATAGCAAATTGGAAGCAGGCAGGGTCAGGGACAGCAACAGCTATTCGCTTGCTGCTCAGTTAAAAGAGATGGGCATAACCTATTTCCGGTATGGGATTGTCAAAGATAGGAAAAGATTCATGGAGGAAAAGATACGAGAGGGCCTGTCCCAATGTAATATACTGCTTCTAAGCGGTGGGGTATCTGTGGGGGATTATGATTATGTAAAGGACACCCTGTTGGGGCTGGGGGCAGAACTTGTTTTCTGGAAGGTAAACCAGAAACCTGGAAAACCCCTGCTTTTTTTAACCTACGGGGACAGGTTGGTATTTGGCCTGCCTGGGAATCCAGTATCGGTGATGGTGTGTTTTGAAATGTATGTAAGGCCGCTTATAAAAAAGATCATGGGAGACAGCGAGCTTTTCAGGCCTACCATCAGGGCCAGAGCTGCCCATGATTTTAAGCATAAGGGAGACAGGACAAACTTTGCACGTGTAATACTTGCGCAAAAAGAGGACGGCTGTTATTTCAGCTCTACCGGTATGCAGGGTTCGGGCATACTGACCTCCATGGCCAAAGCGGATGGAATCGCTGTTTTTGATGAAACCGAAGCGGGCAATATTAAAAAAGGCAGAGAGGCAGAGGTTTATCTGCTTAAGACTCCTGGCCGCATTCAGTGCTCTTGCCGGTAAGGATATCAAGCCCATGGGGAATGGGCCGGTATATGAGATCCAGACTGTCTTTTACGCCCTTTATGCTCCCCGGAAGGTTTATGATAAGCGTGCCGGCCCTTATTCCGGATATACCTCTGGATAGGATTGCCCGAGGCGTTTTTTTCTGGCCTTCCATTCTTATGATTTCACTAAACCCGGGGACCTTTTTTTCCACCACTTCCTCGGTCGCTTCAGGGGTCAGGTCAGTTGGAGAAAATCCTGTTCCTCCGGTAGTAAGCACCAGGTTTGCTTTTTGGGTATCCGAAATCTTTTTAAGCTCGGCGCTTATCATCTCTTTATTGTCAGGCACTATGCTGTAATGGGCTATTTGCCAGCCTTTCTTTTTAAAGTACTCTATGATATATTTCCCGCTTCTGTCTTCCCTCTGGCCCCGGTATCCTTTATCGCTTACAGTGATGACTGCCACTTTGAATTGTTTTTTCATGGTTTTTCCTTACCCCTATTTTTATTATTCATACAATTTCCAACTTGTCTCCCACCTTTATATCGCCCGGTTTCCGTACCCGGCAGAATACCCCTTCCTGGGGCATAATACAGCTTCCCAACTGGTAATAGATCCTGCAGGGATGAAGACATTGCTTGCCAATCTGGGTAACTTCTAAACTCGCCTTGTCATTTCCAACCTTTATGATATCCCCCACCTGTAATTTTTTCAGGGGCAAGCGGGAAGTGGTGATATTTTCAGCAAAGTCTCCCGGGACTGCTTCAATCCCTTGAAGGTTTATGGTCCGGATGCTTTCAGCTGAGAGCAGGCTTACCTGCCGGTGCCAGTCTCCGCTGTGTCCGTCCCCCTTTATACCCCTACTGCCCAGACTGGCTTCTACTACCGGGTGCTTTTTGCCACCTTTTTTTTTACTTATGTTGATGGATGCTATACTGCCTTTCTGCAAGCCTCTGCCCCCTATCCCGACTTTTTATAATCGCTTCGTCCGCCCGATTTTTCCAATAGCTCTATGCCTTCAATCCTTAATTCTTTGGACATTGCCTTACACATATCGTATATGGCCAGCAGGCTTATGCTAACCGCTGTTAAGGCTTCCATCTCCACGCCCGTACGATCGGCACCCTTTGCGGTTGCAATGGCTTCTATGCTGTTTTTTTCATTCAATATCCTGAACTCTATCCCCACAAACGTAAGCCTTACCTGGTGGCATAAGGGTATAAGCTCCCAGGTTTTTTTGGCAGCAGATATGGCTGCAACCCTGGCTACAGACAGTACATCCCCTTTTTTAAGCTGGTTTGTTGTGATCTTTTCAATGATCGGAGGATTTAGCCTGATAAAGCCCCTGGCCCTGGCAGTTCTGATGCTTGCATCCTTTTGGCTTACATCCACCATCCTGGCCTTGCCCCGTTTGTCGGTATGGCTAAAACCATCTGTATGTTCCATTTTATCCTCCAATTCTGTTCATGGATTCAAATAAATGAGGCCTACCTCGGCTGCTGCAATCCCTATCAAGAGGCTTACTCTTAATAAAGGCGGCAATTTTTTCCTGTACGGCAGCATCATCGCTATTTTGAAGATCTTTTTTTATATCCAGTTCCTCGCTGGAGAAAAGGCAGGTTTTTAGCGTGCCCCTGCAGGTAAGCCTGATGCGGTTACAGTAGCTGCATGTATCCCTTCTGTTTTCAATAAACCCTATGCTTCCCTTATCCCCTTCCTTTTTATAATAAACCGCTGGCCCAAAACCCAATTGTTCTTCAAGCGGCTTGTAGCCCAAGGGGTTCATAAAACTTATAATATCCCGGATCGCTATCCCTGGCGGTGAAGAAGGAGCGGTATTGATGCTGCATTCAATGTTGTTTGTGCCTGGGACAGGCATCATCTCTATAAACCTTATATGAACCGGCATGCTTTCAGCCATGTTCATAAACCTGGCTGCATCTTCCAGGTCAAACAGGGGGGTTATAACCGTATTGATCTTTATGGGGCCGAAACCCATCCCTATAGAATCATCGACTGCCTGGAGCACGCTATCCAGTCTGCTCCCCCGGGTGATGGTCCTGTACTTTTCCTGATTAAGGCTGTCTATACTGATATTAAGCCTTCTTATGCCCAGACGGTAAAGGTTTTTTGCGTATTTTTTCAGAAGCATCCCATTGGTAGTAAGGGATATATCCTCTATTTTCTCAATATTTTTTATCCCTTCTGCTAGGATTAGGATATTTTCCCGCAGCAAAGGCTCGCCCCCGGTAAGCCTTACCTTACTTATGCCCATATCGGACAATATGGCCACGGCTCTTTTTGTCTCTTCCAGGGTCAGAAGTTTGTCCTTATGATGCAGTTTTATCCCTTGAGGAGGCATGCAGTAGCTGCACCTCAAGTTGCAGCGGTCGGTGACAGAAACCCTGAGGTAATCGATTTTTCTGCTGTAACCATCACTAAGTCTATACATATCTATCTTCTATATATGCTGGTTAACAATTTTTACACCGGTTTCGTTGCAATAAAACATTCTGCTTATGGAGGTTTCTCTACCAATCAGCCATAAAGGCTGACCCGTCGCCCTATTCGTTTTCAATTATAGTGGAATCTGGTAAAAATAAAACGTTAAAAAGCCGCCAGATACAAGCCTGCTGACTTTGGGCTCCTATATTTGCATCCATGTACCTTTCTGATTTCCTGTGTAAACGGTGTCCATTTTTTAGAATCCCAGTTTTGTTTCTTTGATATTATCTACGCTTGATAAGGTGAACCCTGGTGGCTTTAAAGGAGGCATAAACTTCTTTTCCTATCCGCAAATCCAGGTCCTCTAGGGACAGGTTGGTGACCAGTGCAACCAGTAAAAATCCACAATCCACCTCTACCTGGCTGACTGGGCCCTGTGAAGTAACTTGACTGACCTTTCCAAAAAAACAATTTCTTGCTGAGCTCTTATGGTTAGATAAGGCTATGGTAATATCTTCAGGCCGGATACCAACGTATACTTCTTGGCCAACAGGAGAATCTGAGACTGTTTCTATGAGACTGTTGCCAATATCGACCACGGCTACACCTTTGCTGTTTTGACATACCCTTCCTCCAATCATGTTCTGCATACCAACAAAATTGGCTACCTCTTTATGTTCAGGCAAGCGAAAGATCTGTTTCGCATCCCCTACCTGGACAATTTTGCCATTGATAATCACCCCTATCCTGTCAGCCAGCTGCTGTCCCTGGGACATATCATGCGTGGACATGATTATGGTAGTATGATTTTGTTCAACGACATAAGAAATTAATTGTTCAACCTTGGCCGCTGTATTGGGATCAAGGTTCGCGGTGGGCTCATCCAGCAGCAATACTTCAGGCTCGACCACCATAGCTCTGGCTAAAGCCACTCTTTGTGCCTCTCCTCCAGAGAGGGTGCGGGCGTTTTTCTTCTTATAGCTTTCAAGGCCGACCATTTCCAGAATATGATGAACCTTTTCATCGATTTTGCCTTTTTTAACGCCCCTCCACCGCAGCCCGCAGGCAACATTGTCATACACGCTCAAATTAAACACCTGAGGCTTTTGAAGAACAAATGCGATCCTGCGGCGCACCTTTAATCTCAAGTCATTCGATTTGGTGACATCGGTGCCATTATAATATATTTTTCCTGAACCAAGCTTTTCCAAGAGGCCAATGAGGCGCAGAAGCGTTGTTTTGCCTGCCCCAGTAGGCCCAATGAGTGCAAAGGTAGATCCTTCATGGATCTTTAAGTTGATATCTTCTAATATGATTCGTTCACCATAGCTGTGGTTTAAGCCTACTACTTGTATGAAAGACATGTTCACCTCTGCTGCAGTCTGTTAAGAATGATATTAATGACCAGGGCCAGGGATAAGAGAATCATACCCAGTGCGATCGATAATTCTAATTGGCCTTTGGCAGTCTCCAAAGATATTGCTGTGGTGATGATCCTGGTAAATCCTCTGATGTTTCCACCGACCATCATGGCAGCTCCCAATTCCGAGATTGCTCTGCCAAAGCCCATGATTACCGCAGATAAAATAGCATATCTTGACTCCCTAAGCACCACCAAGGCAGTTTGAAAGCCGTTTGCACCCAGTGAGATAGCGGTATCCACAATCGCCTTATCGATGGCGCTAAAGGCTGAGATGGTTAAGCCAATCAATATTGGGCTGATCAATATCACCTGGGCTATGACCATGGTTGTGGGTGTAAACATGAGTCCCAAATCACCCAGCACGCCTGCGCGGGAAAAGAGGACAAAAACAAATAAGCCAACAATCACTGTGGGTATACTAAATAATGTCTGGATGATGTTTATCAGCATTCGCTTGCCGAAGAAATTACGAAAATGTATCAGGCTTCCCAAGGGTATGCAAATAATAGAAGCGAGGAGGGTGGATGTCAGTGATATCCGCAATGTTCTCCCCGCGATCTCCAAAACTTCGGCATCAAGGGAAACGATAAGCTCTATTGCTTTGATGAAGCCACGCCATATTTCAGTCATTTTAAATCTTTACCAGTTTTACACAGTTGTTTCTTGGGTGGAAGTTTTCAAGGTGCTGCTCTGGGACCATATAGGCTTTCGACAGAACTTTCTGCCTATATGGTCTATCTGCCAATGCATATAATGTTATATATATCATTGGATGAAAATTTTCATCCATCTTACTTTTAAACCCTATTTGCGCACTCTCTCCCATTGCTGCTGTTACTGGTAACTCACCCCCTCAAAATCATAAAGTTTTAATTTGTCGGCTCTAGGCCGGCACAAGGTGTAAACAGCTGTCTTCCATACTGCCCAACACCGTATTGACCAATTAAATCCTGTATTTGAGATGAAGTAAGGAAATCAACCAATTCATTTGCCATCTTGATATGAGCGCTGGGATTTTCTTCTGGATTTACGGCAATTACCGAATAAACGTTAAGCAGTATTTCTCCCTGCTCCACCATGGGCACAAGGTCTAAATCGCCCGAATAGGCCAGGTAAGTACCCATATCGGTTACGGTATAACCCTGCATCTCTTTGGCCATGAGCAAAGTCGGGCCCATGCCCCTGCCAGCCTCTATATACCAGTCACCAGCCTTTTGGACTTGTTCATAATCATAGCCGGCTGCTTCCCAGATTGCCTTCTCTTTCACATGGGTTCCGGAATCATCTCCACGGGAAATAAATGCAGCACTGCTTGACGCCATAAGCGCTGTGAAGGCATCCTCAGGGCGCAAGCCTTGAATGCCTGCTGGATCTTCTGAGGGTCCTACAATAAGGAAATAATTATAAGCAAAGGGGACTCTTTGTACCCCATAGCCTTCGGCTACAAATTGCTCCTCTTGCGCTTTGGCATGGACAGTGATAGCGTCTACGTCACCTCTCCGGCCCCATTCTAAGGCGATCCCTGTACCGGCGTATAATATGTCCATTTCAACATTGTGCTCTTGTTCAAATTTTGGCTCCAAATGGCTCCACAAGCCAGTGTCATAAAGACTGGTGGTGGTGGCAACCTTGATTCTCTCTCTTGGCTCTAAAAGCTCAACCCCTGCAGCGGCGCATGCTGATATAAGGAGGCTAGTAGCAGCCAGCACCGCTGCGACTATGAAAATTGTTCCTCTTTTCATCTTTGTAAATCTTTCCCCAATGGTAGGAATATGCTAGTTTCAATCATAACCATAGAAGACCCAGAAGAGGGCGGTCGGGGAAAAAGATGATCATTCTCTACGTTCAGTTTAGTCAATGACTGACTTGCATGCATTTTTCTCCTTTCCAAACATGGGAGGCCAATCCGTTTCCAAATTAACCCTAACGCTTAAACCTCATAGCAGGGAACCTTAGAAAGTTTAAGTCGGAGACAATATTAAATTTTTACCATATTAATTTTCTAATCTAACAAAAGTTGATAAAAATATAAAGTAAAATATCAATTTTTTTTCAAAAATTTCTCCTATTTTTGGGAATTTATTTATTTCTTTTCAATTACTTGTATCAAATTTTATGGTTTGCTGGAGAAATGATGCCTATATGACATTCCTTGCTAAGGTCTTAAGTTCATCTTTTATTAAGGCAAAGAGGATGCCTTTTTTGATGGAAAATCGATCCTCATTTTAGGACATATATACAGCATGGGCCTGTAATGCTATGAAAGCATTGCATACCAGAAAGCTTATCATGAGACTCAAGTCCAGGGTCCAAAAACCTGCAGGCCTTATACAAGGGGCAGATATAAAAAAGCCCTAAAAGTGAATGATAATCTATTAAACCAAAAGCCGTATTTTCTGCTAAAATTAAAAATAAAGGACTGGTCGCCAGCTTAATTGTTTTTATGGTTGATTGTGCAATTTCCTAAATAGATTTTATGGATAACCATACAACATGGCTGATAAA
>PWYO01000095.1 GCA_003567835.1 Actinomycetota bacterium
GAGACCAGAAAGTGTTTCTTATTGGTGAAGATATTGGGGTATACGGCGGCGCTTTTCGGGTATACAAGGGGCTTTTGGACAAATATGGTCCGGATCGGGTGGTAAACACACCCATTTCAGAAATTGCCATCATTGGTGCAGGTATAGGTGCAGCCCTTACCGGGTACCGGCCCATATCGGAATTGATGTTTATAGATTTTGCTACCTTGGCTATGGATCAGATTGTCAACCAGGCTGCTAAAATCAGGTATATGACTGGCGACAGCTTGAATGTTCCTCTGGTAATCAGGACACAGGGCGGTGCAGGCAGAGGGGTTGCTGCCCAGCACTCCCAAAGCCTGGAGGCTTGGTTCTATCATGTGCCTGGGCTCAAAGTGGTGATGCCCGCAACTCCCTATGATGCCAAAGGACTGCTTAAGACTGCAGTACGAGATGATAATCCGGTCATGTTCATAGAGCAGAAAATGATCTATTTAAACAAAGGAGAGGTACCCGAAGAAGAATACCTGATACCTTTTGGCAAAGCAGACATCAAAAACGAGGGTTCCGATGTCACTATTTTTGCCTATTCGGCAATGGTCTTTGAGGCATTGGAAGCAGCGGAAGCGCTCAAAAAAGATGGGATCAGCTGTGAGGTTTTTGACCCAAGAACCCTGATGCCGCTGGATATGAATGCTTTGATAGAATCGGTTAAAAAAACCAACCGACTGGTAGTGGTCAGCGAAGCCTGTCAAAGGGGCAGCATTGCTTCCGATATCTGCGCCAAAGTGGTGGATGCTGCATTTGACTGGCTGGATGCACCGGTTAAAATTGTTGCCGGGCTTAATACGCCCATCCCTTATAACGCCACCCTGGAAAAAGCGTCCACTCCCAGCGCCAAAGACATTGTGGATACGGTAAAAAACATGGTTTGACAGTTATTGAAAATGAACAAACATGGAGGTTTAAAAAATGGGCCATTATGAAAAATCAGCGATACATCGACTTTCAGAAACTTCTAAAGATATGGAGATTTGGTGGGATTCTTCTCCCCTGGTTTTTGAAAATTGGGCTGAAAATGAAATTGAGAAGGCTGACCAAAGCCAAAAAGAACTGGTTAGGAAAAGACTCAAAATTTTATTTGACAAGGACCAGCCCCAAGACACATTATTTGATGGGGTTACCACCAATCCCCGACTTACTAGAAAAGTCCTGGATCTTATACCCGAGCAGACAGACCCCATTGTAGATCAGTTAATCAAAGACAATCCCCAGCTTTCAGATTATGAGCTGGCCTGGGAGGTCTACAAGGCTATCACTGAAAAAGGTGCTAAACTGTTTATGCCTTCATTTGAAAAATCCAATTTCAAAAAGGGTTATGTGAGTGCCCAAGTGGATCCCAGGCTGGTCACCGATGTAAGGGAGATGTTGCGCCAGGCACTGGTCTTAAAGAAGATATCTCCTAATATCATGGTCAAATGCCCTGGGTCCAGGGAAGGGATCTATGTTATCGAGCTGCTCACTTCTGTGGGTGTGCCCACCAATGCTACTTTGGTTTTTGATATACCTCAGGTGGTGCAGGTGGCCAAAGCAGTCAAAAGAGGCTATGAGCGGGGACAGCAATGGGGCGTAGATTACAGTCAGTGGCGTTCGGTGATTACCATCATGATTGGAAGATTTGAAGCCCGAAAAGCTTATGCAGAAAGTGCAAAGGAAGCGGGAATAGAGCTTACCGAAGCACTTCAGCGGTGGACGGGTGTGGCCATTGCCAAGAAAGCCCATCAAATCTTAAATAACCCTGACTATGGATACTACAGCAAGCTGCTGCTCTGTTCATCAAGGGTGGGGCCCAAACCGGATGAGGTCATCCATATCGAAAAAGTTGCTGGCGGAAACATGGTATATACCATTAATCCCGAGATGGTCAGCGATTTTATGGGAATTTGTGACCAGAAGGATATATGCAAACAAATGGATCAACCGGTGCCTGAAGCGGTCATGGAAAAGTTGCTTAAAATTCCGTACTTTGTCCAGGGCTATGAACAGGATGGTATGAAAATCCAGGAATTTATTGACCATCCAGCCTTTCAATATACGGTAAAAGAGTTTTCAGGTTCCATGAATGAAATTGAAGAATACGTGCAGAAGAGAAAAAAGGCTGTTAAGCAATAAATGAAGTGCATGCTGCTCGGTAGGGCTGCATTGAGCATGGCAGAAAAATAGCATGCCCGCCTTAGCCTGGAATATGTGATTCGGAGCGGAAAAAGACAAAAACATTTTACACTAAAAACGTTTTTATGCTATTATTATACCAATACAAGTAATAATGGCGTAAAATTGAAAAAAAGGTTTCAAAATCCATCCATAAAAGACATTGCCAGAGAAGCTGGTGTGGCTATTTCTACGGTTTCCAACGTGATCAATAAAAAGGGTGTGGTGGCAAGCCAAACCGAGCAGAAAGTGCTAAAAGCCTTAGAAAAGATCAATTACAGGCCCAATATCATTGCCAGAGGGCTCCGGACGCGAAGCACCAAGAGCATCGGCATCATTGTGCAGGATATAGCCAATCCCTTTACCTCTCATATCATCAAAGGCATGGAAGAGGTTGCCAGAAAAAGAGGTTATACGCTGCTGATTGCTTGCACCTTTTACAATACCGAAGATGAGAAGAAACAAGTGGATGTATTTATGGACCAGGTCATAGACGGTTTTATTTTTTTGGGCGGCTATGATAACAGTCCGGTGGTAAGGCAAGTCTACAATCAGGGTATCCCTGTGGTATCGGTGGACCGGGAGATTGAAGATACGGATGTACCCAGTGTTTTAATCGATAACCAGGAAGCCATGGAAAAGGCAGTAGACTATCTGTATGGTTATGGGCACCGCAAAATAGGGTTTGTGTCTTTTCGGTTTGAAAAACAGACTACCACGCGAAACCGTTATATGGGCTACTGCAGCGGGCTGGAAAAAAACAATCTGGATTATGATCCTGAGGTTATCATCATTGACGACTATATGAGGCTCAATGAAACAGGGGGGACCTTTGAGATTATCAAGAAGTTTTTAAAAAAAGGTGTGCTTCCCACTGCTTTTACCACTATTTCAG
The DNA here is from genome assembly GCA_003567835.1 of Actinomycetota bacterium. Lineage (GTDB taxonomy): Bacteria > Actinomycetota > Humimicrobiia > Humimicrobiales > Humimicrobiaceae > Halolacustris > Halolacustris primus. The sequence continues at coordinate 3,086 of PWYO01000095.1, forward strand.
ATGTGAATGCTTTTGGGATCCTTAAAGCGCTCAAGGCAGGGGGCATCCGTGTCCCCCAAGAGGTATCTGTGATTGGTTTTGATAATGTATTTTTTTCCAACTTTACCGAACCTCCTTTGACTACCATCAAACAGCCAAAGAAAATGATGGGAAAAACAGGAATGAATCTGCTGTTGGACCTGGTAGAAAAAAAGAAGGTAGATAAGAAAAATATAAAACTCGCTACTTCTTTGGTGGAGAGGGATTCAGTGGGTCCGCCGCCCAAGAAGTAAACCTGCAGGGAATGTGTGGCCAAATCGCCTAGGCAAAATTGCTGCCATTGATTGCTGGACGCTTCATAGGCAAACATACAGCAATACCGAAACCAGCCAGTGTCCTCCTAGATCATGGGCTTTGTTTGATTTGATTGATTTTTAGGACCGTCAAAGATTTATAAACTATGCTGGACTGTTGATTTTTAAATTTTGCATGACAAGTTTGACAAAAAAACGTTTTTTTGTTAAAGTAAAAAACGTTTTTAGAATATTTTAGCTTGGCGGTACATTTGTTAGCCAAGGTAAAACACATAGACTAATTAACATATGGTTTGCATGCACCAACCCTCAACAAATAAAGAATTGACAGATAATTTAGAAAGCAGCAAGAAAAATTTGCTGGTCTCAGATGACAGTTCTATTACAATTGCAGCACACTGGCCTTTTAAAAGAAGCAAAAAAATAGAAAAAACATCAGTGAAGGTTTGTGCATTATGGGTATAGAGTCGCCCACTGGCAAACATAAGGAAGAGATATACCCATGGGGGCCAAAATTGATGCATTTTTGAAAACCAGGAAAAAGATTAGTAATCAGAGTTTGCTATGCTAACAATCCTATTACATATATAATGATATTACAAAATGCGAGGAGGTGACTATGGGAAAATTTGGTCCAGAAAGTTAACCAGAACACTTTTTGGGCTTATCGAATAAACAGTTTGTTCTCTTTGAAAAAAATTAAAGGAGGAAAAATGAGAAAATTAAAAACAGTGTTGATTATTGGACTGGCTATGGTTTTTGCAGTAGGCTTGTCCATGTCTGCCTGTGCACCTGCACCGGAAGTTGCAGATCCAGATGTCGGTGTAGAGGAGCCTGAGGCAGATGCTTATGACTATTATGAGATGTTAAATGAGCACGCCACGACCACTGACGATCCTTATCCCGACAGCCCTGCTGAAGGACGTACCATTGCCTATACCGATATTATGGGCGGAATTCCTTTCTGCGCCAATGTCTATGGAAGCGTCCAGGAAGAATGGGCAAAAGCTGGCGGAGCAGCCGAGGATCTTTATTATGCCGACAACCAGTATGATGCAACCGTAGGGCTTCAGAATGCGGATATCCTTTTGGCCAGAGAACCTGAAGTGCTGATTTGGTTCCAGTTTGATTCTATGGTTAACTCTATTGTGGCCCAGAAATTCAGTGAAGCAGGTATCCCGATCATAGCAGTAGACGTGCCTGTACCCGGTGCGCCCTTTATGGGTGTAAATAATTTCCAAGTTGCCTATATGGCTGGTGAAAAAGCCATACAGCTGGTAGAAGACCAGGGCGGCATAGACACGGTTGATAATATTGTGCTGATGCAGATGCCCGCTGGCGGTGAGGTCACCATGCTCCGTTCAGAAGGTTTTTATCAGGCATTTGCTGATGAATACGGGGTAGATGTTATAGATCCTATGACCATAAGAGCAGATGGCGGTGCTGGAGAAGCAGAGGAAGCCAATGCAGCCATGGCTGATGTACTGGCTTCGATCCCAGATGCGGAAAACTTTGTGCTCACCTCCATTAACGAGCAGACCATGGACGGATGCATCTCCGCGATACAGACTGCGGGAAGATGGGATCCCGACAATTGGGTCATCATCACCCAGGGCGTTGACGATGTAGGGCAAGCCCAGATTAGGGAAGGCCTGACTGATGCTGGAATCGCTTATTTTCCGGAAAGATACGGAGAATACCTGATACCGGCGGCCAGTGCATTCCTGCAGGGCCATGCAGTTCCACCGTTTATGTATGTTGACAATGAAGTCATCACTGCTGAAAACATCGATGAATGGTATCCGGAATAATAAATAAGTAGTACTATCGCTAACCAGAAACCCAAGGGGAGACCGGGAACTTGTTTCCGGTCTCCCCAGGGCAAAATGAACAGGTGGTAAAAAGTGACTAAAAACAATCAAATCGTTCTCGAAATGGAACATATCAACAAAACCTTCCCCGGTGTAGTAGCTTTAGATGATGTATCCATCGACCTGAGAAAAGGGGAGGTTTTGGGCATACTTGGAGAAAACGGAGCCGGCAAATCAACCCTAATTAAGATTCTTGCCGGCACTTATTTAAAAGATTCGGGAAGTATTATCATTGAAGGAAAAAAGGTTGATTTTAAAAACCCTGCTGAAGCCATGGATGAAGGCATCAGGGTCATCTACCAGGAACTCAACACATTGGAAAACTTGACTGCCGCAGAAAACATTTTTTTGGGCGAGCAGGAGCTGCGCAAGCCTTTTCCCATTATTAGCTGGAAAAAGATGGTAGAAGAATCGAAAAGAATTTTAAAGCAGCTTAATGTAGATATTAATCCCAATACGGTGATGGAGGATTTATCTGTTTCTGAAAAGCAGGTCATAGAGGTGGCAAAGGCGATTTCTAAAAAAGCAAAGATATTGGTGATGGATGAGCCTACTGCAGCTTTGAGCGAAGGGGACAAGGATTCCCTGTTTGAAATCATCAAGACGCTGAAAGAGAGCGGGGTGTCCATTATATATATTTCCCACAGGCTGAAAGAAATCTTTGAGATCACCGACCGGGTGACCGTGCTCAGGGACGGCAAAAAGATTCAAACAGTCAATACCCAAGACAGCGATGATAACGAGCTGGTGACCATGATGGTAGGCAGGGACATAAGCGAGATGTATCCAAAGAGAAAAGTGCCTATTGGTGAAGTGGTCATGAAGGTTAAAAACCTAAAGGCAGAAGAAGTTGAGGATGTCAGTTTTGAGTTAAGAAGAGGTGAGATCCTGGGGATTTTTGGACTGCTTGGTTCAGGAAAAACACATCTGGTAAAGGCGCTTTTTGGGGCCAATCCCATCAAAGAAGGGGAGATCTATTTAAAAGGGAATAAGGTGAATATTAAAAAGCCCTGGCAGGCCAGGGACAATAATATCGGCCTGGTCCCTGTAGACAGGAAGATGGATGGGCTGGCGCTTATGCTGGGGGTCAAGGAGAATATTACTCTGGCCAATATTCAGGACTTGGGCAAAGGTTTTCTGATCAAGAAGTCGGTGGAAAGGGAGAAGGCAAACCGGTGGGTCAAAAACCTGGGCATCAGCACCCCTTCCATCAACCAGGCGGTGAACAGCCTTTCTGGGGGCAATCAGCAGAAAGTGGTTCTGGCACGATGGCTGGAGAGTGGTTCCAAGGTAATCATACTTAATGAGCCTACTCGAGGCATAGATGTGGGGTCAAAAGTAGAAATTTATAAATTAATGCAGGATTTATGTGAAAAAGGAGCAGCGGTGATCATGATCTCATCTGAGCTGCCAGAGATACTTTCTATTTCAGACCGCATATTGGTCATCAGCCGCGGAAGGATCACTGGTGAGTACAGCACGGAGGAAGCGACTGAAGAAAAATTGATGCAGACCGCTTGCATTAGATAGTTGAATTTAAAGTTTAGGAGGAATATATGGCACATAATCAGGAAGAAGCAGGAGTAAAAAAAGAGAAAAAGTTTTACATCAGCAACACCGTTACCCTGGTTATCGTATTGATCGCCATGTTTGTTTTTTTCTCCCTGACCAGCACCCATTTTCTCTCCACTTATAATATTGTCTCTATGATCTCCAATTTATCCTTTATGGGCATTGTAGCTGCGGTGCTGACCATGGTGATGATATCCGGAGAGATTGATTTTTCTATTGGGGGAAACATCGGCCTTACCAGTGTGGTGGCTGCAATACTTGTAGACAGCGGCATACCCGGCTGGCTGGTATTGATCCTTTGCCTGCTTATGGGCTGTGCCATCGGTGTGTTTAATGGTTTTCTGGTCACGGTGGTGGGGGTTAATTCCATTATTGCCACGGTAGGCACCATGTCGGTCTGGAGGGGCCTGGCTTATACATTTTCAGATGGCCGTTCGGTATTGGCTGTTGATCCGGTGATTGATTTTTTGGGAAGGGGAAATATTGTCAATATTCCTTTCCCCATCATTTTGTTTATTATTGTGTTTGCCCTCTGTTATGTGGTTATGAACCAATCCAAATGGGGCAGAAAGATCTATGCTGTCGGGGTCAACCCCATGGCTTCTTTTTTATCGGGCATTAACGTGAAACAGGTTAAATTCTTAACCTTTGTCTTGTGCGGTCTGGCTGCAGCTTTGGGGGGCTTGATTTTAACTTCCCTGAGCATGGTGGGCATGCCCCAGCACGGGCAGGGACTGGAGCTTACCATTATCAGCGCCATCCTTTTAGGGGGCACCGCGCTTGGGGGAGGGAAAGGCCAGATACTGGGCACCCTTACCGGCATCCTTATATTAAGCGTTCTCCTTAATGGGCTTACCATGCTGGATGTCTATTATTATCATATACAGATCGCCCAGGGTGCAGTGCTGGTGGCGGTGGTTGCCACCTACGAAGTGCGGCAGAAAAGGCTTCAGCAATAAATATGGTTAATGATTAAAATTCGGAGGTTTAATGGCTAATTCAAATCTTAATACGACGAGCAGCTGGTACCAAAAGGTCCTGAGGGTGTTCACGAAGAGCAAAACGCCTATAGCTTCCCTGATATTGCTGTACATTTTGATGGTGATCATATTTGCGTCATTTTCGCCCTATTATCTTACCGTGGGCAATTTCAGGGCCATTTTTAATAATCTGGCCAGGTTTGGCATACTTTCTGCAGGTATTACCATTGTTATGATTGGGGGCGGTTTTGATCTTTCCATTGGCTCTGCTATGGGGCTGATCGGCACCATATGTGCAGTAATCATGCTCCAATTTCCCGGAATCCCCGTGGGACTGGTCATGGTTATTGCAGTTATTGTAGGGTGTTTTTTAGGGCTCATAAACGGCCTTATTATTACCAAGATCGGCATTAACCCCATTATTACCACACTGGGCAC
>PWYO01000255.1 GCA_003567835.1 Actinomycetota bacterium
CAAAAAGCTATACAATGTCCAGGATCTTGCGGTGAAGGGCGGTGCCATTGCTGGCCAAAAATACATTGTTTCTTTCATCTTCTTCTTTTTTGCCTGAAAAGTCGGTGATCAGGCCCCCGGCTTCCCTGGCAATCAATTTCCCCCCGGCAAAATCATAGATTTCATTGCCGTTGTTTATAACCGCTTCGATTTTTCCCGAAGCCAGGCGGCAAAAATCAAGGGCCGGGGACATATTGACCAAAAGCCTTTTGACCTTTTTTTGTTCCAGCTTTTTTAAAAGGTTCCTGAAATACGCTTCCATATAATGACCGTAGTCACAGTCATAGGCGATGGCTGCCCTGGGCATATCTTTTTCCCTGCTGACCGTAATCCTTTGGTTGTTCAAAAAAGCGCCGCCGCCGGCCTGGGCATAATAGATATGATCCAGGATGGGATTGGATACCACCGCGGCAATCATGCTGCGGCCCTCAAACAAGCCGATACTCAGAGAAAAATTGGGGATGCCGGTGACAAAATTGCTGGTCCCGTCCAATGCATCCACATAAAAAATGTATGGGGATTGTTTATCGATAAACCCTTTTTCTTCGGTATGAATGCTAAAGCTGGGAAAGTTTTTTTCCAGGACATCCAGTATGTTCTGTTCTGATTCCAGATCGGCAATGGTCCTGAAATCAACCGGTGAGGATTTTTCTTCAATGGCAAGATTTTGCCCAAAATATTTTTTTAGGACCTTGTTGCCTTGTTGCGCTGCTTCAATTATTTTATGGATATCAATCTGCATACGGTTCTATGATACACCAGCAGGGGATATTCGCAACCCATCCATAGTCTTTTTAGCCATGGCCCGTATTTGAGCCTGGCCGTCTTTGTAGGCCGGCGACGGGAACGGAGACTGGTCCATATGCTTGAAACATCCACCAGATACGATACAATGTTACACTCGGAAGACAAAAAAAGGAAAGTGTGTGTTCCAAGAGGAGACAGTATTCCCATAACCAGAAAATTGAACTGGTTAAGAAAGTACTGGGAGGAATGCCTGCAGCAGAAGTAGCCAAAGCTCAGGGAGTCAGCGGCAGTCTGCTTGCACGCTGGAAAAAAGAATACAAACAAGGCAAGCTGCACTGCTGCAGTCTAAAACAGGAATTACTGAAAATGGATGCAGCGGTAACCCGGCTGCAAAAATTGGTAGAAGAAAAACGAAGAAAAGGCCAAGTACCCAGAACAAGCACCTAATGCTGTTCTGTTTGATGCCGGTGGCAAAACATGCACAAAGGCCGTAGCTTATAATAGCCCCGGCCGATCAAATGATGGTCGGGTCATCGGTGAAGCATACAATTTTTTGAACCGAACCGGCAAGCTGCATTTTGCCAACCGATTGGCCCTGCAGGCCATAAAAGGGAGGATTATGTCTATTTTTTTAAAAATACAGCGCTATATATGGACCGCTGTGCTCTGTGTTCTGCTGGCTGCAGGCAGTCTGGCTGTGGCCCCCGAACCATTGGCAGCAGAACCTAGACCGGAAGAGCACCTGTTTACCATCCTTCACACCAATGATGAGCATTCGGCGCTTATCCCCCATTCTCCTGCATCCGATTTTGATCCCCACCTGGAAAATCCCGCCATAGGGGGATTTGCCAGGCTGGCCACGGCTGTAGGCGAGCTCAGAGAAAAAAAGGAAGCAGCCGGCGAGCCGGTGGTCCTTTTTTCAGGGGGTGATTTCATTGGCGGCACCCCTTATGCCTGGCTGGTCCCCCAAGGACTGGCGGCTGAACTGCAATTGATGCAGCATATTGGCTATGATGCGGTAACCCTGGGTAATCATGAATACGATTATGGGGCTGAAGCCCTTGCTGCTTATCTCAGCGCTGCAGGATACCCCCAGGCGCATCAAAAGACCGCGGTGCTGGCCACCAACACCACTGCGCCTGATGACCACCCTATGGCCCAGGGCTTGTATCTGGATACCCATACCCTTGAACTGGATAACGGCCTTACCCTGGGGCTTATGGGTTTGATCGGCGAACAGGCAGAAGAGGTCACCTTCAGCTTTGAACCCCTGGTTTTTGAAGACCGCCACAGCACGGCCCAAAGGGCAGTAGATACGCTTCAGGCGCAGGGCGCTGAGGTAATTGTGGCTCTTACCCATTCGGGCGTGGCAGAAGACCGGGCCTTGGCAGAAGCAGTGCCCCAAATCGATATCATTGTGGGAGGACACTGCCACAGTACCCTTTACCAGCCGGAGACTGTAGGAGATACCATCATCGTCCAGGCAGGCGCAAGCCTGGCTTATCTGGGGGTATTGGAGCTGGCCTATGCGCCTTTAACCGGGCAGATCAGCATCCGAAATACGCAAAACGGCCAGCCATTTTTGCAAAAACTGGACCACCGCGTGCCCCTGGATGCAAAAACCGACGCCCTGGTAGCAGAATTTACCCAGGCGCTCAATGCCTTGGTCGCAGACAGGACCGGAGGCCTTTTTGAAAACATCCTGGCCACCGTGGCGGTTTCTGAGTTTTCGCTGACCCACCAGCCGCCTTTGCAGGAATCACCCATGGGCAACTTTATAGCCGATGCCATGCGTATGGTCACCTGGGAGAAAACCGGGCAAAGGGTTGATTTTGCCCTGCAGGCAAACGGCTCTATCCGTGGAAGCCTCATCCCCGGCAGCATGGAGCATGCCCAAAATGAAATCTCTTTTTATGACCTTACCCTGCCAGTCAGTTTAGGGATTGGCGAAGACGGCCATGCCGGCTATTCCATCTGTTCGGTCTACCTTACCGGTGAAGAGATCTACAGGCTGCTGGAAGTGGCCGTGCTGTTAAAAGAGATGATGGGAGACACCTTCTTTCTTCAATTTTCGGGATTGCGCTATGATTACAACCCCGGCAATGCCCTCCTGTTTACCATACCCTTTATTGATCAGCCGCTGCCTACCGCCCTTCTTCCCGGAAACCTGGGGTCCGTGGTCCGGGCCCAGCGTTATACCGGGGACCGCATCCAGAACAGCGGCCAGGATTATGTGCCCCTGGAGCGTGGGGATGAAACCCTGTATCACCTGGCTACCGATAATTACATCCTCTCCTTTTTGCCCATGGTAGGCGATATGCTTCCCATGCTGGAAATTGTACCCAAAGACATGCACGGCAATCCGGTGCCCCTGGAGCGCCATGATGAACTGATTGTGGAGGTCGATGGAGAAGAGCTAAAAGTCTGGCAGGCGGTGGCAGAATATGCGGCTTCACAGCCCCTTAATGAACAGGGTATGCCCCAGATCCATGAGCGTTATTCTTCCACAGCCGGGCGGATTAACCGGGTATGGACCTTTCCTATCATCGCCTGGCCCATATTGGCGGTTTTGGCCCTGATTGCTGTGGTGGTGCTGCTGATCAGGCGCAGGAAGAGAAGACGGGCCGCAAACAGGTAAAAATGAACCGCCATCGCGGTTATACCTTATGCATGGGGGCCCTTTGCCGGCCATATCCTACACTTTGGCCGCTGCCTATGGTAGGGACAAACATTTACGCTCATTGACCTGCATATTTGTCTAAGCTCTTTTTTTCAGCCATTGTTTGCAGCTGGCAAAATGATTGAAAAAGACCCATGAACCCGGAGTCCAGGCATGGCATTGGAATCGGCCGCCCCTGCCAAAAAATTTTTAGGGCAAATATCTATTTTTTTTATATAATATAAGCAATACAACCAAAAGGATAAAAATGGGTTTATATAAAGGGATCAGCGCCCTTCTGGCTTTGTGTTTTCTGCTGGTGATAGTGACCTGCTGTCAGCCGGTCCACATCAAAGAGCAGAAAATCAGCGTAGAAGGGAAAATAGCTTTTGAATCCAACCGAGACGGGTACTTTGATGTCTTCCTGATGGATGCTGACGGATCCAACCCGGTCAACCTCACCCAATATGATGCCGACGATCGGGACCCCCGTTTTTCAGCGGATGGGAGCAAAATTGTTTTCACCTCAGAGCGGACCGGCTTTTTTGATATTTTTATCATGAATCCTGACGGCTCTGCCCAGGAAAACCTGACCCAGAACCCGGATGCAGATGACTGGTATCCCTGCTTTTCGCCCTGCGGAGAAAAGATTGCTTTTACCTCTGACCGTGATGGCCACTATGAGATCTATCTCATGGAGGCTGACGGATCCAACCCGGTCAACCTCACCCGCAGCTCCTATGATGATATGTACAGCTGCTTTTCCCCGGACGGGGCGCATATTGCATTTGTCTCCGAACGGGAAGGGAGCCCGGATATCTTCCTGATGGAGGCTGACGGATCCAACCCGGTCAACCTCACCCGCAGCCCTGAAGCCACAGAATGGTTTCCCTGTTTTTCGCCCTGCGGAGAAAAGATCGCTTTTACTTCTGACCTGCAAGGAAACCCGGACCTTCTGATGATGGACATAGGCAGTTTCAACATAACCAATATTACCGCCAACCCCCATGCCCTGGAACTTGCTCCTGTTTTTTCCCCGCATGGAGACCAAATCGCTTTTCAAGCCCGTAATGGAGATTTTGATATCTATGTGATCAACCTGGACGGCTCCCAAAAAGTCAACTTGACCCAAAACCAGGAAACAGCCGATGGGTACCCCAGCTATTCACCCTAGGCTGGCATATAGGAAACTATTCCAGAAGCTTGGTTCGAATGTATCCCTTTATCAGGCCTTCTTTTTTTCACTTCCCCAAAACCAGCATGAGGCCTCAAGCAGCAGAAATGAAACCAAACCCGGTATAGGGCAGCTCTTTTCCATGCTGAGGATTGCTGCTATGACCGCCGGCTCTTTATCGGTCCTGGCCCTTTTCTCTTCTGTAACTGCGGATGGTACAACCAACCTATTGACTGGCGCAAAGGTAAAACCGCTGCTGTCCGCTTCCCGGGACCGCAGCGATGTCATCCACAGGTTTATATCCAGAGTCTTCGGGAACAATTACTTTCATACAGCCGTTCTTCCAAGGCATATCGGTCCAGGTGATGGGACCATTTCCAGAAGCTCTGGACTGCCCGCATAATGGCATCTGCATCACTTAAATTGAAAGCCACCCCCTGGTTCCCCAAGCCAAGGTTTTGGAGGCCTGTTCATGGTTAGGAAACCGAGAACAGGGGGATTTTTCCTATCCTATGCATATGCTTGCAAGCTGGGTCCGTTTAGGGCATCGAGTCCGGGTTGACTGCAAACCCTTTTTCTTTCAGTTTGCTGATCACTTTTCCAAGGTCTTTGCCCTGTTTGTTTGCCCCCTCAATGATGGTGGTCTTCTTACCTACTGTTTTGCGCACCAATGGATTTGCAACCCCCAAAAACCCCATCTCTTTTAATACAGGGATCAGCTGGGGATGCTGCTCCGTTAACCGGTATACCGATAAACGCAGATCAATTTCCTTCATCGAGCAGCCTCCGCTCACCTTCAAGTTTCTTTAAATCAGTAATATCCATAGCCACCTCCAGGGTTCCCAAATACTGGGCATTTTCATCCCGGATCGCAAAAAACTGAATGGAGATCATCCGTCCCTTAAGATTGATCCAAAAATGTGCATGGTCTCTTTTTTTGTTCTTAAATGCTTCCAGGATCCCTTCCACCGCATCCACACTTTGGGGCGGATGGCAGTTACGCACCTCTCTGCCTATCACCGATCGGGTCCTGACAAAGATCCGGTCCTTATTGTCTGAGAAATATTTGACTTTATCATCCTTGTCTACAAAAGTAAGGTCCACGGGCAAGGTGTTAAGAATATGCATAAGCTCTTTTAATTGCAATGCTCCGGTGGGAAAGGATACCACCCCCTGGTCTCCTATAGAGGGCTGCTGCCTGGATTCTTTTATCTCCTCCAGCATTGTATCATCAATTTGGGGCACATCTATCCATACATAGCCTATGTCCTGGCTTTCCTTTAATATTTCTACCCACTCTTCTGGCCCAAGTTTTTCCTGTGCAGCAGGGAAAAGTATATTCTCCTCCTTAAAAATCATCTCTTCGGCCTCATCAACCAGGGGTTTTAGATCATTTTTGGTATAGTTTTCCCATTGGGCCCCATCACTGATATTTTTTAGCTTCAAACGGGCCTGCTTGCCCAAATCCCTGATCTCATCATGCTTTTGCCACATGACCTTGGAAGGCCCCATAAAGCCATATTTTTCAAGAAAGGGAAAAAGCAGCTGTTCTTTTCTGACATAATGGGTATCCATGTGGGCCAGTTTTTCTAACATTGGGGCCGCCTCTTTTTTAGCCTGCTTCCAATCATGCTGACCCTTGACGCTCAAATATTTTTTTAAGGTACCCAGCATCTTTTCAATCTCCCTGTTTTCCTGCTTGAAAAGCCGAATCGGATGGTGGGGAGACTTTTCTTCGGCCACCAAATTGTGCAGTGAGGACCGGAAAATCAGGGAATGCACATTACAGAATTTTTTAATTTGTTCTGGAGAGACGCCTTCATCAATCAAAGACTGCTCGATTTCTGCAATCTCTGCAGAGGTAAGGCTGCCAACTTCCTTTTGTATCCGCTGTTCTGCTTCCTGAGCAGACAATCCCTGATGCAGCTCGCCAATAATCTCTTTTACCAATTGCTTTTTTTTAGAAAAAGACCGATCGGTCATAGCATTTCCTATTCTAAATATTATTAATATTATCATAATACTAGTATATAATGATTTGTTTGTCCAGTTTCCTTTTTTTTGGCAAATGCCACCTTCAAAAAGCACACTTTGACACTGACCGCAGGATTATAAAAAGGAAATGGCAAACCCCTGGACACCGCTGAACCGATTAGAAAAAAATCAGGTTTTTTGAAAAAAGATTTTTGCAAAAAATCATAAAATCATGCTTTTATTACTATGAAATTATGCGGGTTGCTGATATGATATGCATAGTTAAATTAAAATTCCGAACACACCAAAGAATGCAATGTTTTTAATGCCTGATGTTAAAGCTGTAAAGGTCAATTCTGAAACCACTGTGCTGGTTTATTTTTCCAGCGGCATCATCAAAGTGTTTGACCTAACTCCCCTGCTGCATGCATCCCAAACCACACTCAAAGACATCAAGGTGGACCCTGAGGGAGCCATCCTCAACAATACCATCAGCATCAGTGATTATGATCTTTGGGCCAAGAGCACGTTTTACGGCTGGGATCGGACCTAACCATCCGATTTGTGCTGAAAAGCCCCGAAGCGGTTCTTTTTTTGAGCATTTAACCAACAACCATCTGTTTTTTGCCAACTGTCCTTTTTTTAAAAATACCCAGCACCATTTTTTCAGTTAGCCACACGTGGTGATCATACGCTTAATAAAGAATACGGAACCCATTTGCTTATAGCACCGGTCAAAATGCTTGCATATGCGCCAAGCTTTGAAGGGTTTTCTACCAGCACAGGCATGGGCAGCATTTGGATAATGGTTTTTTATGCCCCATCATATTTCCATCCTGGCTGCTTTTTTTAAAGACCTAAAACATCATACTTTCCAAGCCTGCAAAGCCACTGGCATCAAACGTCTATCCCCATGATCGGGCTATGGTTCCCCCATTGTAACCGCTTGCCATAGATTGAGATACATGGCTTTTTAGAAGACGGCCGGTAATTAAAAAAAATAATGAAAAACTGCTTGACCCGGCCATGGATCTTATGCTATATTATAAGTGTACTTAGGACAGGAGGCAATTTCTGAAAGTTGGTGAAATTTGCAGGCGAAAGTGAGCAGAAAGTAGACTTAGCTTGCAGGAAACCTAAGAAAAGTCCTAAGTGAGGACCCCAAGGTGCGCGGTAGCCTAAGGTGTGAAAAGCTAAGGCAAAAGGTAACTTGGGGTCTTTTTATTGCATGATGAAGGTTCAATCCGATTCAATTTTTACCGGTTTGCTGTTTTAGAATCATACCTGGGTCCCGCCCAGGTGTATAAAAAAGCCATACCCTTTCGCAGCCGCCGTCTGCAGCAATCACAACATCTGCCCAGAAAGGTTCAACCAGTGGTACCGGGCATTGCCGTAAGCCCAGCGCGGCCTGTTTGGCAAAAACGATGTTATCCATGTCCAAGTTTTCCGTTCATTTGGTTAGACCCAGCAGCTTATTGCCTTTAAGCGGCTACAATACCTGATATTCTATTTCTTGGTGACTTGCTTGGGCATACGTACAAAACGGATGCTGACTGGGTAGCGGTAATAGATGCCTTTGCTGGCCCTTATGATGCCCATAATACAGAAAGCATAA
>PWYO01000280.1 GCA_003567835.1 Actinomycetota bacterium
AAAACTTTGGGCAGGCTGGCTGCAGAAGTGGCCAAGATTTTAAGGGGTAAAAATAAGCCTATTTTTACGCCCCATGTAGACTGCGGTGATTTTGTGGTAATAATCAATGCCAAGGATATCCAAGTTACCGGCAATAAACGCAAAGATAAAAAATATTTTAGGCATTCAGGATATGTTGGGAACCTAAAATCAGAGACACTGGAAGAAAAAATGCAAAAGAATCCGCAAGATGTGGTGTTTCGAGCGGTACGGGGGATGATTCCCCACACCCGGCTGGGAAGGCAGATCATCAAAAAACTCAAGGTCTATGCCCATGACCGGCACCCGCATCAAGCACAAAAACCTGAAAAAATCGATATTTGAGGAGGAATAGAAGTTGGCAGACAGCGTTTGTTATTATGCAACTGGAAGAAGAAAAGGGGCCAAGGCCAAGGTTCGGCTGGTACCCGGTGACGGCAAGATGCTTATCAATGACAGGGAACTCAAATCCTACTTTCCCCTAAAAAGCCACATGCTGATTACCAGGGAGCCTTTAAGGCTTACCGGTACAGATGGGGCCTATGATGTTATTGCTTCTATTAAAGGGGGCGGTTATAGTGCCCAGGCAGATGCTTTAAAGCACGGTATAGCCAGGGCATTGCTGGATATTAATGGGGAGTACAGGGCAATTCTGAAAAAAGAAGGGATGCTGACCCGGGATCCGCGAGAAAAGGAAAGAAAAAAATACGGGCTGAAAAAAGCAAGGAAAAGGCCTCAATTCTCTAAGAGATAAATTATTTGTTGTGGTGCGCTATCCCAGCATAAACATATATTTGCATAGGGTGACCCATAATGCGAAGATCATAGGCGGCCGATGTGCCCAAAGGGGTATATCGGTCGTTGCGGTTACCAAGAGCGTTTTGGGCAGCACAGAGGTAGCCCAGGCAATCGGCGCCGCCCAGGTGGACCAATTTGGTGACAGCAGACTGAAAAACCTCCATAAGCTTAACAGGGTGGTTATGCCCAGCCGGCTGATGCTGTTGCGCTCTCCCATGCTCAGTGAGGTAGAAGAGATGGTAAAGGTATGCAGTACCAGCCTCAATACCCAAGCTGAAGTCATAGAAAAGATCAACCGTGTATGCAGGGCCTTAAAAACAATGCATCAAATCATCATGATGGTGTCTACGGATGACTGCAGGGAAGGGCTTATGGCCGACCAATTGCTTTCTTTGTGTAGCCGAGTGGGAAAGCTGGACCATATTCGGGTTATAGGGCTGGGCACCAACGCCCGCTGTATTTCCAGCAAAAAGCCAAGCATGGAAAGCCTGTCTCTTCTATCCAAACTGAGGCAGGAAGCAGAAAAGGTGTTAGGACAGCGCATGCCCATTCTTTCGGGGGGAAATTCCAGCCTATATCCTTTGATTACCGCAGGACACATGCCCCCGTCAATCAACCAGGTAAGAATCGGGGAAGCGATCATGCTGGGTCATGAAACCAGCCATTACCGTCCCATTAAGGATGCCATGGGCAATTGTTTTGAGCTGGAGGCAGAAATCATTCAAGTAAAAGAAAGCGGAAGGCAGGCTGTATTGGCGCTGGGTATCCAGGATGCGGATGCTTCCAACATCAAACCTGTAGACAGCCGTATTTACATAAACGGCCAGAGCAGCGATCATACGATAATCCAATATGCCCAAAACAATAGATTTTGCACTGGGGACATAGTGGCTTTTCATATGGATTATTTTGGTCTATTATCATCTATGACTTCTCCCTTTGTGAAAAAAAACTATATCCGCCGCTGATGCAGCAAAAAAAAATATAATGAATGGAGGATGGTATGTGCGGGATTGTGGCCTATACGGGCAGAGGCGATTGCAAAAATATCTTATTAAGCGGCTTAAAAAGGCTTGAATACAGGGGCTATGACTCTGCAGGCATCGCGCTTCTTTCGCCGCAAAAAAAAGCATATACGGTGACTCTGGTCAAGGAAGCAGGCAAGATCAGGGAGCTTGAGGCCGAACTGGCCCACACCAAAATGAAGGGCCATTGCGGGATTGGGCATACCCGATGGGCAACCCATGGAGAACCCAGCCGTGAAAACGCCCATCCCCATCAGGATTGTTTGGGACAAATCAGTGTTGTTCACAATGGAATCATTGAGAATTATGCGCAGTTAAGGGAGCAACTGGAAGCTCAAGGCCACACTTTTGCCTCCGATACGGATACAGAAGTCCTGCCCCATTTGATGGAGCAAGAAGATAGCAATGACCTGCTTGTGGCCATGCAAAAAGTGGTTAAAAAAATCAAGGGGTCCGGGGCCATTGTGGCCATTGATCCCCGAAACCCCCAGCAGCTGGTGGGGGCCAGAATTGCCAGCCCTCTCGTGGCGGGGATTTCAAAAAATGGAAATTTTTTGGCATCCGATATTCCCGCTGTTCTGGAGCATACCCGAAGGTTTCTGATTATTCATGACCAGGAGACGGTAAAGGTTACCCCCCATAAGGTGGAGATCTTTGATAAGGAGGGCAGGGCGGTCAAGCGTGAGCCTTTTAAGGTCAACTGGAGTATATCCAGCGCCCAGAAAGGCGGTTTTGCTGATTTTATGCTCAAAGAAATATTTGAACAGCCCCAAGGGGTCAAGGAAACCATGCGGGGCAGGCTCAGCGGCGGTCAGCTCAGGTTTGAGGAATTGAATATGGATGAGCAGCAAATCAAGGGCTTAAAAAAAATCCAGATTATCGCTTGCGGGACCTCTTATCATGCAGCACTGGCCGGCAAGCAGGTCATAGAGAAATGGGCCAGAATCCCAGTGGAAGTGGATTATGGTTCGGAATATCGTTACCGGGATCCCATCATGGTTCCAGACTCCCTGCTTGTAGCCATAACCCAGTCCGGGGAGACCATCGACACCCTGGCCGCAATCCGGGAAGCAAAAAAAAGGGGGGGCAGGGTGGCGGCCATTACCAATATTGTTGGCAGCTCGGCGGCCAGAGAATCGGATGCGGTCATCTACACCCATGCAGGCCCTGAAATAGGGGTATGCGCCACCAAAACTTTTACTGCCCAGGTTATGGTCATGTACCTGATGGGACTGTATTTTGCCCGCATCAAAGGCACCATAACAGAACATAGCTACAGGGAGCTCATGGAAGAACTGGATGCCATTCCCCAAAAAATCCAAGAAATATTAAATGGTTCCAAGCAGATTAAAAAAATTGCCGACCGTACCAGCAGGTATGCCTGTTTTCTATTTCTGGGCAGGGTGTACAGTCTGCCCATGGCCCTGGAAGGGGCCCTTAAGCTAAAGGAAATATCCTATATCCATGCAGAAGGATACCCCGCCGGAGAAATGAAGCACGGCCCCATTGCTTTGGCTGATAAAAAAACAGTGGTGGTGGGTATTATGCCCCAGGATGCAGTCTATGAAAAACTTGTCAGCAATATTCAGGAAGTCAAAGCCCGCGGCGCTCATCTTTTTTCCATAAGCACGCAAGGCAATGATCGGCTTGCTAAGAATGTTGATGACTGTTTTCATATTCCTCCGGCTGCCCCTGCGCTTTCAGGCATACTTACGGTTATTGTTTTGCAGCTGTATGCCTATTATATTGCAAAAAATTTGGGCAGGGATGTGGACCAGCCCAGAAACCTGGCAAAAAGTGTAACGGTGGAGTAGCCTATTGCGAATCTACGGGGTAGGTACCGATATCATAGAAGTGCAAAGGGTCAAAAAAGCGATCCAGCGCTGCACCCTTTTTGTTTCCAGGGTGTATACCCTGCATGAAATTGGCTATTGCCGTAACAAAGGACAGGTGCAGTACCATAGTTTTGCAGCCAGGTTTGCAGCCAAGGAAGCAGTGGCCAAATCACTGGGCACAGGATTTGGGAAAAAACTTTCCTTAAAGGATATAGAAATCGTCAGCAGCGGTGCACAGCCCAGGGTGCGTATGGCCGGAAAGGGGCTGAAGCTCATGGAGTCATTGGGTATTTCAAGGATTGCCCTCTCTATTTCTTCAACCAAAAATTATGCAGTGGCTTATGCGGTATCTATCATTGAATAGGCTTAAATAAACGCTGCCTTTTCTGCTATAATATCCCTAATAGACCAAATGAAAGGAAATATGGAAAGGATCCTCAAGGGAAGCAGGATTGCAGAAATTGATGCCCGGTGTATCAGTGACGGCATCGACTCCAAAATGCTGATGCAGAATGCGGGAAGCAGTGTGGCCAAGGCGGTCAAAAGCGACTTGGGCAATAAGAAGAATGCAAAAGGCGTGGTGGTATGCGGAGGAGGCAATAATGGCGGTGATGGTTTTGTTGCGGCCACAGACTTAATCCGGGAAGGCATCGCGGTCAAGGTATTTTATGCAGCCCCTTTTGAAAAATTTGGCGATGATACGGCCCATTATTTTACGCTTCTCAAAGAACAGAAAGAATCCCAGCTGTTTCACCTCAATATTGACAACAGTGAATCGGAACAATTATTTACCCAGGCTGTTGCTGAGGCAAGTTTTGTCATAGATGCCATTTTTGGCACAGGTCTTCATGGGAAGGAAATATACGGTCAGGCAAGAAAGCTCATTGAGATCATCAACGGCGCGCACCAGGGAAAGGTGTATGCTGTGGATATCCCTTCAGGCATTGATTCAGACAATGGAAAAGTTTTGGGCACAGCAGTAAAAGCGGATATGACGGTTACTTTTGGTTGCAAAAAATTGGGCCTGGTAAACTTCCCCGGGGCAGCTTATGCAGGGCGGGTCAAGGTAGCCGATATAGGCATACCTGCCAGCTATTTTGAACCGTATGAGCAGATCTTTGAACCGAGTATGGATTGGGTGGCCCAAAAGCTGCCTTGCCGGGAGGCCTGGACTTATAAGCATCGGGTGGGCAAATTATTGGTGGTTGCCGGATCCATTGGTCTTACCGGAGCAGCGGCCATGACTTGTACTTCTGCCATGCGGGCAGGGGCAGGCTTGGTAACCTTGGTTTGTCCCTGGGAACTGAACAGCATCCTGGAGCAGAAACTCACCGAGGTGATGACCTATCCGGTCAATCAAACGGAAGATGTTTCCATTCATTATGACAGCCTGGATGAGATTGTGGCCCTAAGCAAGGATTTTGATGCCCTGGCTGTAGGGCCCGGTGTCTCCAAAAACAGCCAAACCATACGGCTTATAAGGGAGCTGTTAAAAAGGGTCAAAAAACCCACTGTTCTGGATGCAGACGGCCTTGCTGCCATCTATGGGCCCAGGGAGGTCCAAAATGATGGTCAGCAGGATTATTCGCATGTCACCATCACCCCGCACACAGGGGAACTTGCCCTAATCCTGGGGATGGATTCCATCAGGCTGGAAGACCGCTATGATATTAACCGAAAAGCGTCTCAGAAATACAACCTAATCAGTGTGCTAAAAGGCGCCAGGACCCTAATTACCAGTCCGGAGGGCACCACTTTGGTCAATCATACCGGGGATTGGGCTTTGGCTACTGCAGGTACCGGGGATATTCTTACTGGCATTATTGGTGCCCTGCTCTGCCAGGGTATGGGTAATTTTGACAGTGCTGCCTGCGGGGTATACATACAGGGCATGGCCTCAGATATGGTATCCAGGCATACCAGTAAAACCTCCATGGTGGCCACCGATCTTCTGGAAGGGATCAAAAAAGTGTTTTTAAAGATCGAAAAAATAAAATACAAGGAGTAGACTATGGCTGAAACACGGGCAAAAGACATCATGAACAAAGAGGTTATTACCATTCAGAAACATGCTTCCATTGAAAAGCTTTCTTCCCTTCTTTTGAAACATGAAATCAGCGGCGTGCCTGTGGTGGATGACCAAGGGAATATGATTGGGGTGGTCACCGAAGGGGATATTATCGTCAAGGATTCAGATCTTCAGTTTCCCACCTATTTTAAACTGCTGGACAGCATCATCTACCTGGAAAGCCTTTCCAAGTTTAAAAGGAATTTAAAAAAACATATGGGCACCAAAGTTGAGGATATTATGAGTAAAAATGTGGTGACTATTGACCAGGAAACCCCGGTCAATAAAATAGCCAATATCATGACCAGCAAGAATATCAACAGGGTGCCTGTGGTTGACCAGGACAAAAACCTGGTAGGCATTGTCACCAGGGCCGACCTTATCAAGTCAATGACCGAACAAGAATAGGTTTTATGGCAAAGGATATGTGCAGCCCTCCTGCATGGGTGGAGATTGACTTAAAAAAGCTGGATTACAATTTTTCAGTTTTAAAAAACCTTCCCTCGGCCAGGAATAAAAAAATAGTGGCGGTGGTTAAGGCCGATGCCTACGGGCATGGTGCCTTGGAGATATCCAGAAGGGCCTTGGCCAATGGCGCCTATGGTTTGGGCGTGGCCAGGGCTGGTGAGGGTGCAGATCTCCGCAACCAGGGCATAGAATGCCCCATTTACATACTGGGCGACGTGGACCAGCAAGAGGCGGATACCGCTTTAGAATATGGCCTCACGCCTTCCATCAGCAGTTTGGAGGGGGCCCGATTGATAAACAGCCGGGCAAAAACATCCGGCAAGAAGATTGGCTGCCATATAAACGTGGACACGGGAATGAACCGGCTGGGGATCAATTATGCTTGCTTGGCACCAGCGCTAAAAGAGTTCCAGAAATTGCATTGCTTAAAAATTGAGGGCATGTTTACGCATTTTGCATGCGCTTCAGACCAAACCTCAAGCCTAAACCGCAAACAGATGCATCGGTTTGGCCAGGCCGCCCTAGAAGCAAAGCAGATACTGGGTCCCATGGCCCTGGTCCATTGTGCCAACAGCGCAGCCCATGTGGGCAATTTGCCCCTAGAGGCGAATATGGTGCGGCTGGGTATTGCCATGTATGGGCTAAACCCCTTTAACGGTCCTTGTTCGGTGAAGCTTTTGCCGCTGCTGAGCCTCAAGGCCAAAGCGGTTCTTGTAAAGAAGGTGGCCAAAGGAGAGACCATCTCCTACTGCGGCAGGTACAGGGTAGAAAAAGAGAGCAGGATTGCTACATTTGCGGTGGGCTATGCAGACGGCTATACCAGGCTGCTTTCCAATCAGGCCCGGATCATCATCGGCGGAGACTATGCGCCGGTGGCTGGAAACATCACCATGGACATGTTCATGGCTGATGTCACCCATATTCAAGGCGTTTCTGCAGGGGATGTGGCCACCCTTATCGGCGAAGTAAATGGTAAATCGGTAACTGCGGGCCAGCTGGCGGAAATCATAGGCACCATCAATTATGAGGTGGTATGCATGATTCGTGCCCGGCTGCCCAAAATCTTTATTAAATAGAAGGGAAGAAAACTATGAAAACCATCGGATTTAATGGAAGCCCCCATAAGAAGGGCAACACATTCCTGGCCCTGCGCCAGGTGTTCGAGCAGCTGGAATCCCGGGGCGTGGAAACCGAGATCATGCACATAGGCTCGCAATCCATCCAGCCCTGTGACGGATGCGGAAAATGCAAAAAAACCAAAGACGGGTTGTGCGCCATCGACGACGGGCTCAATGTCTATATGCAAAAAGCCTATGCTGCACAGGGTGTGGTGATTGGCTCTCCTGTATATTTTGGTTCGGTGACCCCGCCTACCAAAGCCCTGTTAGATAGGCTGGGATATTGCGCACGGGCGGGGGGTTACCTGCTAAAACATAAGGTTTGTGCAGCGGTGGCAGCGGTTCGCCGCCAGGGTGCGGTGGATACCTTAAACCAGATCCAATACATGTTTATGCTCAACCAGGCCATCCTCCCTTCTTCGGTTTATTGGAATTTTGCGGTTGGCCGAAATCCTGGTGAAGTAAAAAA
This sequence comes from Actinomycetota bacterium, assembly GCA_003567835.1. Classification (GTDB taxonomy): domain Bacteria; phylum Actinomycetota; class Humimicrobiia; order Humimicrobiales; family Humimicrobiaceae; genus Halolacustris; species Halolacustris primus. The sequence goes on from PWYO01000280.1 coordinate 7,800, forward strand.
TGATGAGGAAGGAATGGAGGCATTGAAGATTTTGGGCCAAAATATGGCCTGGCTGTTAAAAAAAATCAAGGACTGAGAGCATATGCTTGATATGTTTATAAGGGGAGGTGTTTGGCTAAAGGCCATGCTGGAGATCAGTGCGGCTGCGCACAAGATGTTTATCTATGTATTGGAAAGATGATTATCAACAACTGCTGTAAAAGGAGGCAATATGGAAATCGCTGATCTACTGGGACTGGGACTGGGTGCTTTTGCCTTTGTGTGCTGGGCCCTTTTTATACTGGTTATGCTCGCCCTGTTTGTTTTTTGGATTATCACTGTGGTGGACTGTGCCAAAAGGAAGAATGAAGAATTTCCTGAGGGAGGGGACAATATAAAAAC
>PWYO01000158.1 GCA_003567835.1 Actinomycetota bacterium
AAAAAGGGAAACTGGATCAGGCCCTTCTTGATTTTGTGGTAACCAACTGCCGCATGCCCCAGGAAAGAAAAACTGATTTCCGGGCCCAGATAGCCACCAATGACATGGGCGTAAAACATATCCATCAGCTGTATGAAAAATACGGCGCCCCTACGGTGCAGGCATCCATGGAAGAGGTGCTTTCCTATACCCAGCGCAGGCTCCAGAAGAAAATAGAGAAAATTCCTGACGGCCGGTACTGCTTTGAGGACCCGCTGGACAATGACGGGGTCACCGATGCTCCCATACCCATAAAAGTATGCATAACCGTCTGCGGCAAGCACTTAACATTTGATTTTACAGGCACCGGGCCCCAGAGCAAGGGGGCCTTGAATGTGGTCCGCTCAGCGCTGATGGCCACCATATTTTATGTCCTAAAGGCATTCCTGGACCCCCGGCTGCCTGCAAATGCAGGGATGGAAAAAGTCATGGATATTATTGTGCCTCCCCAGAGCATCATCAACCCCCAGCTTCCCGCCGCAGTTGGGGCCAGGACCGATACCTGCCAGCGCATCGCGGGCACCTTAATCGGCGCATTCAACCAGGCCCTGCCCCAAAAAGCAGTAGCAGGCTCCAATGATGCCAGCACAGCAGTGGTTTTTTCCAAAGAAGGCGCATTCGTTTATGTGGAGGCAGTAGGCGGAGGGGCTGGAGCCAGCAGCAAAAGCGACGGGCTGGACGGTGTCCAGGTCCATGTCACCAATACCTCCAACCTGCCTGTGGAGGTATTGGAAAAAGAATTCCCCATCCAGGTCAACCGTTACCAGATGATCCCCGACTCCGGAGGAAAGGGCACCTACAGGGGCGGCCTGGGACTGGTAAGAGAGCTGCAGGTATTAGATGAAGGCATCGTTTTTTCATCCCATGCAGACCGGCATCTGTACCCGCCTTGGGGCTGGGAAGGGGGCCAAGACGGAAAAACAGGATGCTTTAAGCGAAACCGCACCCAAAAGCTGCCGTCAAAAAATGCCAATCTGGCGCTTCGAAAGAATGATACCATCACCATACAAACACCGGGCGGCGGAGGCTTTGGAGACCCCCAAAAGCGGTCTTCGAAGCGCAAAAAAGAAGATGTCCAGCAAGGTAAATGTAGCTGGCAACAAACACAGCAATAAAAAGGAACCTGCACATGCACAAAAGAATGCAATATGCGCTCCTGTTTTTGATCACAGCAGCCTTGGTCTTGGGTGTGCTGCCCCAGGCACTGGCCGCCCAGGAAACCTTAACCCTGGATAGGCCCCAAAGATATGCCCTGAATCCTTATTTTGAAATCCTGGAGGATCCCTCAGGCCAGCTGGAGATCTCTGATGTCATCTCCCCTGCTTATGCCGGCCAATTTGCGGCCCACAGCAAACAAACTGCGCCCAATTTTTCCTATACCCGTTCCGCCATTTGGCTCAAGGCAGCGGTCCAAAACCTTGACCCCCAAAACCATTGGATACTCTACATGCACTATCCCCTGCTGGGCCAGGTAGACCTGTATATTGATGAACGGGGACATGGCATTTTTCACCAGCAATCGGGGACTGCTTTCCCTTTCAGCACCCGGGATGTCGGCCACCGCAATATCGCATTTCATATCCCCCCATCCTTTGAAGCAGGTGATGTGTATATCAGGGTGCAGTCCCCATATGCGGTGATTACAGGAGCCTCCATCATGGATCTGGAAAGTTTTGCGCTATTTGCACAAAAAGAATATATGCTCCTGGGATTCTATTACGGCATGGTTGTGCTTGTTTGTTTGGCCATCCTGTGTTTATACCTTCTGACCAAAACCAAAGATTACCTCTATTATCTGGTGTATACCTTAAGCGTGGGCCTCTTTTTATGGGTCTACAATGGCCTGGCCTTTCAGTATTGGTGGCCGGACCATCCCTGGTGGGCCCGCCAGTGCCTGGTCCTTTTTATAACCCTGGCAAGTGCGGCAGCGGTATTGCTTACCTATAAAATACTGCCTATTAAAAAACATGCCCCGGTTTTTAGCGAGCTGGTCAAAGCCCTGTGGATTGCTGCCGCCTGCATCACCCCCTTGACGCTGGTTCTGGATTTCACCTTTGCAATGCGCCTGGGCATTGTCATTGTACTGGTTTCTGCGGTCACAGGGCTGTATGCTGCGGTGTTATGCTGGCGCAAACAATACCGGCCGGCCAGGTATCTGCTCATAAGTTGGCTGGGCCTGGGCTTGGGTGTTTTTCTAACCAGCGGCCGCAGCCTGGGGTGGCTGCCGGACAGTTTCATGACCATGCACGGGGTACAAATAGGGTTTACCGCCCAAATCATCCTGGTCACCATCGGGCTTGCCGGCCGGATGAACCTATTGAGGCGGCAAAAGGAACTGGCCCAGGAAAAAAACCGTAAACTTTCCCTGGAGCGGCAGAAGCTCCGGCATGTCCAAATGCTCAATAAGATGTCTGAGGAGATTTCCTTTGACCAGGATTTTTCATCCGTGGTGGAAAAAATGCTGGTCTATATACGGCAGCAGATCCCCTATGACTATGGCTGTTTTCTGGTAAAAAAAGGAGACCGCTTTCTGCCCTTTGTCCATGTAGACCAGGATGGGCAGCCGTCCATAGAATCCAGGGATAAAACGCCGTTCGCAGAACCGGTGTTTACCCAAGCATTAACCCAGCAGGAACCGATGGTCTTTCATCATATCCATCAAATAAGCCCCTTTGCCTATTACCCCCATCGCTACGGCACCCGCTCAGCCATGGTGGTGCCTATGCACCATTCGGAAAACCATGCGGGCATGATGGTGCTGGAAAGAAAATCCAAAAAATTCAGCCATTTGGAAGTTTCCATGGCGGAAAGCTTTGCGGGACAGACCAGCACCCATATTGAAAATATACAGCTTTTTCAGGAAGTGCGCATCCTGACCATCAAAGACGAACTTACCGGCTTATATAACCGGCGCTACCTTTACACCCAGGGACAACAGGAGTTTTTAAAAGCCCAGCGCTACCAAACCCCCCTGTCGGTGGTGATCTTTGATATTGATAACTTTAAAGCGGTCAATGACCGCTATGGGCATGCAGCGGGGGATTCGGTGTTAAAAGCTTTGGGCCGCCAGTGCCTGGCCCAGCTGCGCAGCATGGATATCCCCTCCAGATACGGTGGTGAAGAGTTTGTACTGATTTTGCCCCAAACAACCATGGCAGATGCCCAAAAAGCCGCAGAAAGGCTCAGAATCGCCATTGCTTCGGATACCATTTCGGCAAACCGCCATGACCATATTACGGTCACCGTCAGTTTCGGGGTGGCCTCCCTGAAAAAGGATAAGGATTTTGAGACATTGCTGGGCAGAGCGGATGCAGCCCTGCTTGAAGCAAAAAGGGCCGGTAAAAACCAAACGGTCACAAGCAGGCCATCCTAGGAAGCCGGCCTGCCCAGGCGCAGCATGGTCTTTGGCTTATGCCTGGGCATTTTCTGGCAAGGCCGGCCCTTTTTTTCGTATTTCCATCAGGACCTAGACAGCACACTCCCCGGTTAGCGTACCAGGACCCTGTCCAGGTGGTGGAAGACAGTTTGGGCAACCACTTCCGAGCCCTGGGCTGAATAATGGCACCAATCCACAAAATTTGCAGACCGGTTGGCATTAAGAGGTCCGTGGACATCAATCATAATCGCTCCATATTTTGAAGCGATGGAAGGCACTCTGGCCACATAATCCATATAGTCGGACTTGGATGGGAAAGCACGGGTATCAATGGGTCCAAAATTGTTTAAAAAAACAATGGCGCCGGTGCTCTTTGCTTCCTTGGTAAGCGCACTCAGATAGCGGTCGTATCTGCTGAGACCATTGCTGGCATCATTGGTCCCGTAAGCGATGACAATGATGTGGGGATTGTGAACCGCTACCGTAGAATGAAACCGGCTGTAGCCGCCCTGGGCCATCTCCCCATTGACCGCACTGGGGATCACATTGAAATTGACCCCGGGATAATTGGCCCTTAGCAGCCGCTCCAGCCTGGCTACCCAGTCTGATCTGCCAATCAGGGAATCCCCCATGCATACCACATTGATGGTCCCTGCTGCGGTGACAGTCGATGGTGCTGCTGGCGGCGCGCTGCTGCTCGGCCCGGATCCGCCGTCTATGGACCCTGTGTTGATGCCGTATGCTGCACAAAGCCTTTCAAACTCTACCGAGTTTACAAAGCCGGCAAGCACAAAGTTTCTGCTCCTTCCGCTCTCCAGCTGCCCCAGCCATCCTGCATATCCTTCCGGATCCGGCGGCCGGTTAAAAAATGCTCTGTACATCACATGCAAAAATTCCTGGTTTGAGGTGCCTTTGGCCTCAAATTCCTCGGAGAATATGAAGCGCTGGGCCACATCAGCCCCGGCAAGGTGTCCGGAATTCAGATGCCCTACCCAGTTTTGCAGCCCCTCAGGGTCAGGACCCCTGCCCAGACATTGCTGATAAAAACGGGTAACAAAAGCCTCAACATTGGAACCCGAATCCGCAAAAAGGGTGGACGGGATCAGAAGCGAGATCACCAGCACAGCCACAAAAACCATAAGCAAAATTTTCAGCTTTTTCAATGAGCCCCCTTTCCTGTACGTTTTTTTCGTAGGTATGTATGCAAAAATATATCCCTATTTTATGAAAAAAACAATCGCTTTGTCTACAGCCAAAATGATTTTTTAAACACTTGTTTCCCGCAATCAGTACTGCAGTCACATATACCCCATATAATAGAGAGCCACCCCTGCAGCCCCCGAAGCCAGGATCATAATAATGGGATTTACCTTAAACACAAACAGGCACAGAGCGCTGACCAGCATAATGGCTGCCGCAAAAGGGTCCAACTGGTAAACCAAGGCGGAAATGCTGTTCATACTGCCCAAAAACAGGGTATTTTGGGCCACAAATAGCACCGCAGCAAAGATTAGGGCCAGGACCACCGGCTTTATGCCCATAAGTATGTTCTGGACCAAAGGATGCCTTTTGAACCGGTACAGGAAATGGCTGGTAGCCAGCACCAATATAAGTGAAGGGAGGGTAACCCCCAGAGTAGCCACCGCACCCCCGAAAATGCCTGCAGTCCTGTATCCTACCAAAGTTGCACTGTTTACAGCAATGGGACCCGGGGTCATCTCAGAAACAGAGATCACCTGCACAAACTGCTCTGCAGTCAGCCAGTTGTATGCGGCAAGCTCCCTCTCAATTAAAGGGATCATCCCATAACCGCCCCCAAAACTAAAAAGGCCTATTTTAAAAAAGGCGGCAAACAGGTTCAGATAAATCACTGCTTCCCTCCTTTAATCAGGTTGAAACCATAGGCGGCCAGGCCCGCCCCTATGCCCATGAGGATGGCATAGATGGGATGCAGGTTGGCCCAGAAAATAAGCAGGAGGGCACCTGCAGCTACCAGTATGCTCAGCACCCCTTTGATAGCACCCCGGGCAACCCTTACCGCGGCCACCATAAGCAGAGAGACCACACAGGCCCCGATGCCTCTTAGCGCAGCCCTGACCGCACCCACATCCAAGATTCGGGTAAATACGGTGCCTATTAAGGTGATGATGATAAAAGAAGGGAGTACCACACCCAGTGTCGCGCAAATTGCCCCAGCATATCTTCCCATCCTGTACCCTACGATGGTGGCGGTATTGATGGCCACCGCCCCGGGAAAAGATTGAGAGATCGCCAGAATATCAACCATGTCTGCTGAACAGATCCACTTCTTTTTTTCCACAACTTCTTTTTGGATGAGGGGGATCATGGCATAGCCCCCACCGAATGTAAAAGCGCCAATTTTAAAGAAAACAAAAAAGAGTTCCCATTTTGGTCCAAACTTGTTCATGAAAATCCACTTCTACCAGTTTTAATCAAAACCCGCCGGTGTTTGGCGGCATCCAATCATTTAGCTTAACCATTATTTTGCTGCCTGTAAACCAGGAAAGGACCAGCTGAAGGGAAAATGGTCCCCATTTGTTTGGCCGGCCGGCCCCGGGCCCATGAAACAGCCGGCACCTTTTATTGCAATATATGTTTGTCCAATGTATATGAACATGTACAGTTTTCCAAATTGGCTTTTATTTATAGGATTATAATGTATAATCATTCTTAAATCGAAAAAAGCTACGGAGATGGAAAACAAGAAAGAAAGGAGAGGAAATTGGCAGAAGAGAAAAAAGCAGAACATCCTGATGTGAGCAAGAAAAGCTCTACGGGCATGGACGCAAAACTTGCTGTTTTGGTATCCCATGCAGGTATACTTCTCTATGGATATGGCGGCTGGCTTTCAGGCCTAATCATTTATATCCTGGAAAAAGAAAACAAGTTTGTGAAGTTTCAGGCTATGCAGTCTATGATTATCGGATTTGCTTCGGTCATTATAAGAATTGCTTTGCTTATTTTAGGCGCCATTGTAAGAGCCATTATGGTCAGGACTTTCTTTATTTACGGCATGTGGGGCTGGTGGAACCTGTTTAGCTGGCTGGCCTGGTTTGTGGTCATTGCAGAACTGATTATCAGGGTGGTAATCATCCTAAAAACCCAGCAGGGAGAAAATTACAGTTTTTCTTTCTTTGGTAAGCTGGCCAAGAAATATACCAAATAATCAAGGGTGTTATTGCCCCTTTGGGGCAGCAACAGCCTATGTCTGGCTGCAGCATGCAAACCATTGGGAAGCCGGTTGTATGGAAAACCGGCTTCCCGGAAAAAACTTTAGTCCAGACTGTGGACATAAGCAATTCCTGCCTTCTTTTCAATTTTTATCAAAACCAATGGATGCCAGGCTTGTCTTTGCTCCAATGGTTTAAAACCGTATACAATCCATAGCAAAGGATGACCATGGTGCATAAAGCGGTGTTTTTAGACCGGGACGGTACCATCAATGAAGACATCGGTGACCTGTATACAGCACAAAAGCTCATTTTAATCCCCGGTGCCATTGCAGCCTTGCGCTATTTTGCCCAACATTTTCTGTTGTTTATGGTCACCAATCAGGCTGCCATCGGCAGCGGGATCTACACCAAACAGCAGTTTGCCCAATTTACCCGGCATTATCTGGATGTACTGGCCCGGCAAGGCATACAAATCCAGAAGGTCTACTGCTGCCCCCACCGGCCGCAGGATGCATGCCTTTGCAGAAAACCCAGCCCCTATTTTATCCACAAAGCCCAAAAAGAATTTGATCTCGATTTGAAGCATTCATTCTTTATTGGCGATCATCCCAGCGATATGGAGGCGGGGATCCGGGCCGGGCTCAAAAGCATCTATGTTTTGACCGGGCACGGGCACAAACACCGCAAGGATATTCCAGCAAACACCCGCTTTGTAGCCAGGGACCTTGCCCATGCTGCCCAATGGGTCCAACAGCTCGCCCGGCCTTAATTGCTTCCCTTGCCGGTTAACACCGCTTTTACGGTTACCAGCACGATTTTTAAGTCCAGCACAAATGACATATTTTGGACATAGGCTGCATCATATGCCACTTTCTGGGGTATGGACAGGCTGTCCCTGCCCGAGATCTGGGCAAGGCCGGTTACCCCCGGCCGAACCTTGTCTGCGCCCTTTTTTTTGCGGAGACCGATCAGTTCATCCTGATTGTACAGGGCGGGACGGGGACCCACAAAGCTCATATCCCCTTTCAGGATATTGGCAAGCTGGCAGATTTCATCCAGGCTCAGCCTCCTTAACCGGCTGCCCAGCCTGGTGTTCAGGTTTTCCTGGTCCTGGAGGGCATCGGTGGGGATATCCGGGGTTCCTTCTTTCATAGTCCTGAATTTGTAAATGGTAAAAAAGGTGCTGTCAATGCCCACCCTTTTCTGGGAAAAGATGACTCTGCCCGGAGAATCGATGGCAATGGCCAGGGGGATCACCACCCACAAGGGGATAAATAATATAAAAAAAATGATTGAAAAGAGGATATCCAAAAAGCGTTTGATATACCTGTATGCCATCCTAATGTTTGGACCAAATCTTTTTTTCATCAAAATTGGGAATGACCTTTTTTAAGTCTTTAAAAAGGTGCTTATAATCATAAAGGGTGATTTCTTTTTCGATATTAAACAGCAGATTTAA
>PWYO01000250.1 GCA_003567835.1 Actinomycetota bacterium
AAAAAAAGGCACTTCTCACCAAAACCTTTGGATACAATAATGCCTTTTATAAGGTCTTCTCTAAATTTTGAAGGAATAAACATCCTGCCTTTTTTGTCTAAGACTCTATGATATTCTCCTAAAAACATTGGCTGGACCCACCTTTTTGATATAGGTAGAGGCCTTTTTATTGGATTTCCCCTCCACTTTCCACCACATTACACCATTACGGTACCATATTAGGATATATTTGTCCAATTTTTTTATTTTTTTTTAAAGAAAGTTGGTTTTAAGTTTTAAAACTTATGCATATATTGAGAGACAGGATTAGTCTTCCTTGATTTCAAGAGCACTGGTAATCAGCTTACCGTCCTCTGAACGGGTGAGCTCTTCGATCTTTTTCTCAGCTTGATTCAGTTTTTTTAGGCAATAGGAAGAATATTGAATTCCCTGTTCAAATTTTTTCATTGCGTCTTCCAGAGAAATATTTTCATCTTCCAGATCCTTGACTACTTGTTCAAGACTTTTTAATGCTTTTTCAAAATCCATGTTTTCCAAATTTTTATTATCCATCTGTTGTGCTCCATTTTTTTTGTAATTTATGAATAATTTTAGAATAAAGGGTACCGTCTTTTAACAAAACCCTGATGTTTTCTCCTATTTGTACATCTCGTATGCTCTTTAAGGGTAGATCCTTTTTCTCTTTATAGACTACACCAAACCCCTTGCCAAGTATAGCAGCGGGGCTGCTGGCCTGCAAACCTTTTAATAGAACCTCTGCTCTGCTTTTTTTGCTGCTCACTATTTTTTTTATTAAAAACAATAATTGAGAAGTAAGGCTGCCTGTAACCAGGCCCCGGCTTTTTATCTGTCCCAAGAGATCGCCTTTGACCAGCAAATGAGCAGGGCTTCGCAGTTTTTCCTGTTTTAAACGCAAGCGCTCCCTTATTCTTTGGTTCATTTTAACACTTGCATCATCGAAAGCCTGCAAGCTTGGTATGATGATTGATTGCGGCTGCTTAAAGATTTTTCTGTCTAACAGAAAGCCTACTTCCCGCCGGCAAACCCTGGTTTTGGCTGCTATCAGGTTTCTTAATTTGCGAATATGGGTGTGTACCTGCTCCAAGGCCTGCGTTTTATCCAGTATGGCCAGTTCCGCACCTACAGAGGGCGTGGCTGCCCGGACATCGGCCACGAAATCAGAAATGGTAAAATCCGTTTCATGGCCCACTGCAGAAATAATAGGCAGGGGACATTGGAAAATTTTTTCTGCTACCATCTCGGTATTAAACCCCCACAAATCTTCCAGGGAACCGCCTCCCCTGGCCAATATGATGACATCCACACCGTATTGGACCAAATCATCTATAGCCTGGCATACATCTTCTCCGCAAGCAGGCCCCTGGACATTTACATTTCTTACCACAAGATGAAAACGATCTGACCGCCTGTTGAGCACAGATATGATATCTCTTAGGACCGCTCCGCCAGTAGAAGTGGCCAAGCCAATTATTTTTGGCAGCACAGGGAGCTTTTTCTTGTTTTCCTGTTTAAAGTAACCATTCTTTTCCAGTTTCTCTTTTAATTGTTCAAATGCCAGTATCAGGGAACCCTTTCCCACGGGTTTGATATCTGTAGCAATGACCTGGTATTCGCCCCTTTTTTCATATAAAGACACATAGCCATTGACTAAAATATGGAGTCCGTCATTGATCTCAAACATCAGGTTGCGGTTGTTTTGGTAAAACATGGCCACTTTGATTTTGGTATGGGCATCCTTTAGGTCAAAATACATATGACGTCTATGATGGAAATAATAATTGCTGACTTCCCCTTCAACCCATATGCTGCAAAAGCCTGCTTCCAGCATTCTTTTAATGCTGGCATTTAATGCGCTTACTGTAAAGACCTTGGTTTGGGTTCCTTTTTCCATAAGGGCATCAGGGTTCCCAATACATAACCATGATTTGGGTATGCCCATCCATGCTGCTAATCAGGACATTGACGATTTTATCCTGATCGGTGCTGTGGTAAGTATATTTTGAAGTGTTTGGAGGGTCTGCATCTTCTAAGAACTGCAGTTCTGCGTCAAACAGGCTTTTCTCATAAAACTGAGACTGAGCCCATATAGACTGGACCTTTTTATTTCTGTAAAATTCTTCTACTTGGCTGAAATCCTGGTCTACCTCCAGGATAAAGTACAAAAAGTCTGCTGATTGTCCCATAGACCGGTATGATTGAACCACGGATCCAGGATAATAGAAACAAGAAAAAGTATCCATAAACCGGTCATTTTGCAAAAGCATTTCCAACTCTTCGGAAATGCTTTCCTGATCATCTTCAGATGGGCTGTCTGTGACGGTTACCTGCGGGCTCGCCGCATCAGTTTGCATAAGGGTTATAACTGGGGGCAAAAACAATATCAGTAAAGCAATGATGGCTACCCCCAGCACGATGCCTATGATCATTTGCAGCCTTTTATTCTTATTCTTATTTTGGTCTGCCATTTACCCAAATATTTTGTATTTGCTTAGAATTTTTACCACAATATAAGCACAGAAAACAATCTGCAGGCTGGTCATGACCAAACTCATCCCTTTTTCAAAACCTTGTGTCTTTTCTTTGAGGTAGCTGACCGGTTTTTTAAAAAATCCTTTTATACGGGGTATGAACTTGATCAAAGAATACATGGTGTAACCTGCCAAAACCGCACTGCCCAGGGTTACAAAAAAATCATTAAAAATATAAGCACAAACCACAAAGTAGCCTAACTGCATAAAGTTTAAGGCAATGATGAGGCCTAATGAAAAGAGTATGGGTCCGGATTTAAGGGAAAATTTTCGGTCCCCGCTGGAAACGGTATTTTCAAGTTTTTCAGCATCCTGCAGAACCGATTTGTTATTGCTGGCGGCAATAATAAATCGCAGGCTGGATGCCTGCATCCATATTAGTATGAGCGAAAAAATGATTAGCACAAACATATGCTCTCATTATAGATGCAATCATAGAAATTTACAAAGTAATTTAAGAGGCGGACTTGCTGGGTTTGGCTTCCTCTTTTTTGGGTTTTTTCGCTTGGGATTCGGATTCTTTCTTTTTATCTGTGGTTTTGGTATCAGTCTTGCTGCTTGAAGAAGCCTTGGTACTGGACCCATAATCCGTTTTATAAAAACCGCTGCCTTTAAATATGATGCCTACAGGTGAAAATATTCTTACCGCATCACTGTCGCAAAACTCACATTTGGCCTGACCATTGGTACCCGGCCTTTGAAACTTGTCAAAAATTTTTTCGCAATTGGTGCATTTATAACTGTAAATGGGCATGTCCCCCTCCTTAAAAAATTACTAAAAGAATATATACCATAAAAAATATTAAGTCAAATGGAAATGTAGCATAGAAATAGAATACAATAACCATTATAATACCAGTAAATCTTAGCCTGTAGAATTATGAGCAAAAAAAGCATCATCATTATAATCGTTTGCACGCTGATCTTTATTGCTGCCTCTATCGCTACTGTATATAGAGAACCAGCCATAGAAGCCATATATTTCTCTGAACAAAAAATTCTTTCCGGTGAAGAACTGGCCAAACAAAGCCCCTATGTCTTTGACAGCCAAGCGCAAGACATCTACCTGATTATGGAAGTAAAATATTTGTCTCCCACCCATGAAATTCAGGTTTTATGGGAACAATATGATCAACAGGAATACCATACCGTTCAGCAGGATACCCTAAATCCCCAAGAGCAGGGGTCCGGGTTTATCACTGTCACTATGGCCAAGCGGGATGGGCGCATACCTGAGGGCCGCTATAGGGTGGTCGCGGTGCTTAATCATAAGCAAAGGGTAACTGAATATTTTGAAGTGCAGTAATCACTGGTCGCCAATCTTGCTAAACTCTTGCTTTACCCGCACAAATATTTCTTCCATAAACTCTGTTACTGTGCTGTCAAGGTCATAGTTATTGATAATTTTTATGCCCTTTTTGGCGGCCAGGTCCTCAATATAGGCCTGAATTTTCTGTATCTTATCCAGATGCTTGATATATTTCTGCATAGGCCTCATGCCCTGGGTTTCTACAGTTCTTTTGGTAAAATGTTCTTTATGCACTTCTTTGTCCGGAACCGATATGACGGTCTGTACCACCATAGCTTTGGACATCAGCTCCTCAATATCCAAAAAGCCAGGTACAATATGGGCCCCTTCAATTACGATATCTGTCTTTTCTTCAATGCTTCTTTTTATAATGGCCTCGACTCCCACAGAAACCGCCATTACCTGTTCCCTGAATCCCAGCACAACCGGCTCCACCCCCGAAGGAGGCAGAGTCAGATTTTTATAAGCATTATAAGAAGAACCTCTAAGGGGCCTGATCAGTCTTTCGGAAACCGAAGCCCGCATCACTTCTCTTATGGCATCTGTGGATGCCACCCGGGTAATATTCAGTCTAGAGGCAATCAAGGTGGCAATGGTGGATTTTCCCACCCCGGTAGCGCCCCCAATAAGAATAATGGAAGGCTTTTTCAATTTACCCACAGATTGCCACAGCATATATTTTTCGGCATACTCCAATCCCACTTCTTCTTTAATAAACCTGAATGCCAAAGACCTTAGCTCATCCAGAGAAATGGACCTCATGCTGTTATCCATCAGGTATTCCTGTATATCCAAGGCAATTCTGTGTGAATTTACCAAATCCAACCCGGTAACTGCAATAGAAGAAGCCAAAATTCCTTTAGAAAAGGGCAGGCCGGTTTTCTTATCGGCAATGACAATAACACTGGGTTCCAGAGCATTTTCCATACTACCTTTTAATCCTTTTATACATATTTAATAATTCTTTTTCAAAATTCTGTTCCTCACTGATAATCGGAATATTGTTCATATAGACAATGGATTTTTGATTGCGGAAAGCATAATCGGTTACTAAATCAACCGAAGCCGCCTTCAGCTCTGTGAGTATGGTGTCATAGGACCCAGCATTTTCCAAATCTTTTCTTAAAAGCTTCCTGTTGGAGAGATTAAAAGAAATATCGGTGACCGAGCAACGGTATTTTTCTTCGATATAATTTTTCATGCCTGCCTTAATGTCATGTTTTGCAGTCATAGCAATCATTATTTTTTTATTGGCTATATCCGAAAGGGGGTAAGGTCTGAAAACCGAACAAAACACAACTGCTTCCGGATTCAGTTTCTTGATTTGATTTTTTAAAAAGTGAATCTTTTGCTTGCTAGCCAGGGGCTCTTCACACATGGTAATCAAGACCATATCGGCAATCATAATCCTGTAAAGGCCCAGATATCCAATGATGCTTTCCCAATTTTGCGCTGCACCAATCACACATACCGCTGCATCTGTACGGATATCCGGTACAGATGCCCCGCTTCCTTCCACCAGGGCCAGCTGCGGACCTATTTTTTCAATCTCCTCAATGCCCTTTTTGATATTGGTTAAAAAAATTTGACCCCCAAAACCGCCCCCGCATCTTCTGCAGCCTATGGTGGTTACCCTGCTGGTCAAGGCATCTTCCATATAATCAGAGCTGGCATGAAACCCCTTTTTGCTTACGCTCAGCAGAAACTGCGGGGTTATTTCGATATCCTGCCCCCTGATCACCTGGGGGTATTTGGGTCCGCCCCTGCCCATAGCCATGACACACACATCAACCCCATTTTTGACCAACATGGTGGCGATATAAGAACTGATTGCTGTTTTACCAATTCTTTTGCCAGTCCCTATGATAGAAATGCTCGGTTTAGAAATTTCCAGTTTTTTATTATTTTTCTCAAATAAAAAATCAGGCCCCATGTAGCTGCAATTGCGTGAAAAACAGTAGGAAGCGATCTGCATTCTTATTTGATAATCGACAACCGGTTCATCACTAAGGTCATAGGCTATATCCGGCTTAAAATAATCCAAAGCCTTTAGAAAATCACAGCAAAGTTCTTTGATAACAAAAAGCTTTTTGCCAAAATACTGCTCAGGATCATCCATGATGAGCTTTTCAGTGCCCCCCAAAAAGATAATCCCGACAACATCGCCAGCAAATACATCCCTTAATTTTTCAATGGCATCATGGGTTACATCCGGATAATGTTCGCCATCAATAAGGGCTACCAGCCTCTTGCCTTTGTTGTTTCTTCTCTTTAATAAATCGATCATTGATTTTTCTTTTTTCCGTTTTCCTCTTCAACCCCAAAACCTTTTCCGATTTGTCAAAGGGGAACCTCCGGTAGATATCAATCTCATCTTCCCTGATATGGATGATGTTATAGCTGGGCTCAATTCTACCCCGCAATCTCAGGCAAGAGACTGTACCTGCGGTCACGATATACATGTCTTCTACGCTCCATATATAGGGAACATGCTTGTGGCCGCAAAGTACCAGGTCCACTTCACAGTCGGCCAGAACTTCCAGCACATCGCCGGCATCGGTTACAATATTTCTTTCCCTTCCTGTTCCCGGTATAGGGATTAGATGGTGGTGCATGGTAAAAATTTTATAAGACTGTGCATGGCATTTATGGAATTCATTTCGAATAAATTTGTAGTATTCCCTGCCGATCTGACCATTATCCAGATCGGGCTCACTTGAGTCAGCGGCTACCACCGTGACCTGCTGTTCCCTGAAAGTAAGATATCTTTCCCCATAAATATCTTCAAAATGCATATACCCTACATTTCTGGAATCATGATTGCCTGGCTGGACCAAAATATTATTGCATTTGATAGGCGTTAGGTAATTTTTTGCCGTATCATACTCCCTTTTAAAACCATTGCCAGTTAAATCCCCGGTAATGATGACCATATCCGGGTCCAGCTCATTGATCTCGTCAATGGCTCTGGTTAAAAGGCTGGGGACAAATTGGGCTTCCCCAACATGTAAATCTGAAATCTGTACGATTACCGTTTCGTCTTTACTATTTTGCATCTTATTTTTCCTTTCAGCCAATTAAAAGAGCATTAATAGTTTAAAAATTTTAGCTTTTTAGCCAAACGCCTGTAATTGGTTTCCCCTCTCAAAAACCTGCAGCATGTTTCGAATATCTTATCATTTTTTATTAAAATATTATACATAAGCAAAGGAAATTGAAAAAAGATTTTGGAAACAGCCATAGAAATTTTAATCTCCCCATAAATTTGGTCATACACTTTTCGGTGATAATCGTCAAAGGTAAAATGATTCTTTTTCAATGCTTTCTGGATACATTCACTGGCCAAAAAGGCGCTAAAAAGGCCATTATAGAGGCCCTCTCCGGAGAAAGCATCTCCCAAACCTGCCGCATCTCCCACAGAAAGCAACCGGTGGCTGCAAAGTGGGGTATCCGCGCCTCTTACCGGTATGCATTGTGCAAAAATCTTAAAGGGGTCATCTGTTTGGGGCAGAAGGGCATATTTTTTTAAAAAAAAGTTGAAATAATGTTTCATTTTTTTTGCTTCTGCCAAAGGAGCACCGATGCCTATAGAAACACCCTTTTTCCTGGGAAATATCCAGGCATAGCCTCGGTTTACACCGCCGATGTCTAAAGCAATATGATCATCTGCTTCAAATTTTTTATCCCAACCAACGGCCCGGCATTCATAATGATAGCCCAGTATTTTATATAAGGGCCTTCCTAATAATAGTTTTTTATGTACCGCTCCGTTGATACCGTCAGCGCCCACCAATATCTTGGCTTCAAAACAGCCTTCTGTGGTGCTGACCGTAATTTTTTTTTCAGCTATATCAAAATCCATTACCCTGTATCCATAGCGGTAATCACAGCCTGCCTGTTCCGCCTGCAGGGCCAAAAAATGGTCAAACCCGCTTCTTTCTACGGTATACATAATGGTTTGATGGTATCTGCGCTTACGTATTTTCTTTGACCTGTAAGAGAAATTGATGGCCTGAATGTTCTTTTCAACCAGCGCATCCAGACTGAAAGGAATCAGATCTGCAGTCCGATATTGCAAACCTCCCGCACAGATTTTCATGCGGGGAAAGGTTCCTTTTTCCAAAACCAAGGTTTTGATGTTCTGCCTGCATAGATGATAAGCCAGCAGGCTGCCGCAAGGACCTGCCCCTGAAATAATGA